>NZ_JBALSS010000001.1:0-42386 GCF_036967045.1 Bacillus sp. JJ1609
TGCATCATTTCATTCACCATGGTGCGAATTTTCATTAGCATGGATGTCTCTGTTAAACAAGGCTGTTGATTTCCGTTCCAGGCGCTTCGCTTTCCGCGGGGCGTGCGGTGAGCCTCCTCGTCGCTTCGCTCCTGCGGGGTCTCACCTGTCCCGCTGCTCCCGCAGGAGTCTTCGCGCCTTCCACTCCAATCAACAGGCTTAAAAACAACATTGACCTTTAACAGAGCAAATTTTTTAAATATTTTTCCTTATTGATTTTCATATGATGAAGCTCATGTCCTGCAATCATGAAAGGAAGTGCTCTCGCAGTAATTTCATATCCATTAGCCGAACCTTTACGCTCCCATGCATATTGAGGTATCCCCTTCATTAAGCTGATTGTAGACCTTCTGACTAACTTATAATCCTCAAGTAGCTCTGTGAGGGACCGCAAATGAAAGGCCGCCTCTTTTACATAGTCATTTTCACTGTAACCGGGGAGCACGGTCTGATCTCCTCTGGAAATACGCAGCAATCTGTACGCCATTATCCGTTCGGTATCCGTTATATGGCCAACGACTTCACTTAGTGACCATTTTCCTTCAGCATACCGGTAATTGGCTTCAGCTTCTGTAAGATTTGAAAGTAGTGTATAAGTTTCATCCGATTGTGAAGCAAGAATATCTGTTATCTCTCCTTCTGGAACTAAATTTATATAGCTTCTTGTGTATTCGGGATATTCTTCGATTAATGGACGTTTTAGCAATTACATGTCTCTCCTTTTACATCATTCTTAAGATTATTATTAATTCGTCTTATAGCTGGAAGAATCCTGTTTGGCAGAAAATATAGCAAGGCACCGTACATCTCTAAAGCTACAGTGCCCACCAAAATCTATTCTGCATGCTGTTTCCGTAGCTTATTAAAATACAAAAATACCGGAAGAGGGATTATGATAAATCCAAGACTTTTTATAATCTGGTTAATGGCACGATCCTTTTGGCGAGTCTTTTCTTCATTTATATAAACATCATAGTTGCTGCGAAGTTCGTCTTCACTCAATTCAGTTTTTGACCCTTCAATTTTCCCATTTTGATTCATTTGTTTATATTCTGTATAGCTCTGGTAATAGCCAGATGGACTTACAAGATCGGCGGTTGCCATAAAAATTGAAACACCTCCGCCAATGACCATCATTAAAGTAGCGAATAGAACGAGGTAAATATATAAATGCCTGACCATGAGCTCTCCCCCTTTTTCTTTGTTTTTCATTGCAAATGCTACGATGAAAACAAGAATGACTATCGGCATGATGGCAAATAGTAGCGAAAAAACAAACAATGGAGCACCTCCACTCTTCTCATCTACTTTAAATATACTGTTAAAATCAGTATTCTACTATCCATTTTTTAATTTACACAAAAATAAAAAGCAGTGCTTCCAAGGTTGAAAGCACTGTCTTTTGAAGTTTATTTTTACATTACACGCTTGAACATTTTCTCCATTTCATAAGTGGAATAATGAACAATGATTGGCCTTCCATGCGGACATGTGAAAGGATCAGAAGAGCGGCGCAATTCATCGAGCAATGCCTGGATTTCATCGTTTCGCAAATGATGGTTCGCCTTGATGGATGCCTTGCAGCTCATCATGATCGCTGCTTCTTCGCGCAGCTTCTTGATATCCACTTTTTTCATCGCCAGCAGCTGTTCGATCATGTCCTCAATCAGCTCTTGTTCCTCCCCTTGCGGCAACCATTGCGGATGGGAGCGGACGATAAAGCTATTGTAGCCAAATGGCTCAAGGAAGACTCCAACCTTTTCAAGTTCTTGCTGATGTTCATTGATTTTAATGCATTCATCAGCAGAATATTCAAGTGTGATTGGCACTAGCATTTCCTGCAGCTCTGTAGCTACTTCGCCTACCTTATCCCTGAAGTATTCATACTTAATCCGCTCCTGGGCAGCATGCTGGTCAATAAGATAAAGGCCACGCTCATTCTGCGCAAGAATGTAAGTGCCATGCATCTGGCCAATAGGATAGAGAGGCGGGACTCGGGAGGGATTGCCTTCTGCCGTAGTAATGCTAGGCTCATCCAATTGGACCTCTTTACCCGGCACTGCAACGCGTGGATCGTTTATTTCTGTTTCCCCTACACGTGCCTCTTGCTCCTTTACATTTCCTTGAATGCTCTGTTCACTTTTATTTGTTTCCGGCCTTATTAATGTTTCTGCAGCTGTAAAAGCATTCCGCCAGTCTGGAGCTTCAGTTTTAGTTAAATCCTTCTGTTCAGAAGCAGAATAGCGCTGGCTTAATTCAGATGCTTTTGCTTCGATGGGATGCCCACTGCCGATAATACCGTTTGAATGGATACTAGGTGTGCTTTTTTCAGGCAAATGATCAAGATCCATGAAAGTCTGTTCCGACTTTGGCTTTATTTTTTGTAAAATGAGCCCCGCAGGTATCAATTCCTTCGTTTTAAATGCATTTTTAATCACGCTGGACACGAGTTCATTTAGTTCCTGCTCTTTGCTCAATCGCACTTCCATTTTAGAAGGATGAACATTTACATCAATTAAAAGTGGATCCATATCAATGTTCAACAGGACCACAGGAAATCTTCCTATCGGAAGCAATGTGTGATACCCTTCCTGAATGGCTTTTACCAGTGCATAGTTTTTAATGAAACGGCCATTGATCATTGTTGAAATATAATTCCTTGATGCCCTTGTTATTTCAGGCATGGAGATATATCCGCTAATTTTATAATCCAGTGACTCGCCAGATATTGGCACCATCGCTTTTACCATATTGATTCCATAAATTGCAGCCAGAACCTGACGGACATCGCCATTTCCTGCGGTCTTCAATAACTGGCGACCATTATGGACGAGCCGGAAGCTAATATCTGGATTAGCAAGTGCAAGCCGGTTTACGACATCCGTGACATTCCCTAGTTCCGTGTGGATCGTCTTCATATATTTCAAGCGAGCCGGTGTGTTAAAAAATAAGTCAGTGATCGTGATATCGGTTCCTTTGCGGCCATCCGCCTTATCAAGCGACTCCACTTTGCCGCCTTCGATCGTAATCTTGTTTCCTTCGACACCTGTTGAGGTCTTCATTTCCAATCTAGAAACAGATGCAATACTCGGCAGAGCCTCTCCTCTGAAACCAAGCGTCCTGATCCGGAACAAGTCGTTCTCATTCTTGATTTTGCTGGTCGCATGGCGCTGGAAGGCGGTAAGAACATCGTCTTCTTCAATGCCATCACCATTATCGGTAATCCTGATCCTCGCAAGCCCAGCTTCTTCAAGATCGACTTCGATTATAGTACTGCCGGCATCGATCGAGTTCTCAAGCAACTCCTTCACGACAGAAGCTGGACGCTCAACTACCTCTCCGGCTGCGATTTTATTTGATAAAGCATCATCGAGTTGAATGATTTTCCCCATTTTTCCACCTCCAGCATTCGCTTTAATTCATTAATTGCGCAGCTTTTTCTGCAATTCGTAAAGTACATTGATTGCTTGAAGCGGCGTCATATCAAGTATTTCAATCCCGCTTAATTTATCAAGTACTTGCTTTTCCTTTTTGCTAATTGAACTTTCTTTCTTAGGTGACGGATCCTCATCAAAGAATGATAGTTGTGCAGCGGCAGCTGTTTCAGCGACCTGAAGCCTGTGTTGAGCTTGCAGCCCCTCAGTATTAACAGCGTTTGGTACAGGATCAGCACTTCTTTGTCCATGAAGTTCGTTGGAAATCTGAGCATCTGTCTGCTCAAGGATTGATAGAATTTCTGCGGCACGCTCGATAAGCTCTGCCGGCAGTTCAGCAAGCTGGGCAACATGTATACCATAGCTCTTATCTGCCGCCCCTTCTTTGATCTTATGAAGGAACACGACCTTCCCATTTTGTTCAACCGCGCTGACATGGACGTTCTTCAATTTCACCAGTTCATTTTCAAGCGTTGTCAGTTCATGATAATGCGTTGAAAATAGCGTTTTAGCGCCAATTTTATCGTGAATATATTCAATCATCGCCTGGGCAAGTGCCATTCCGTCATAGGTGGATGTTCCTCGGCCGATTTCATCAAATAAGATCAAACTGTTTTCAGTAGCGTTCGTAATCGCGTTCTTCGCTTCAAGCATCTCGACCATGAACGTACTCTGTCCTGATACCAAGTCATCTGCCGCACCAATCCTCGTGAATACCTGGTCAAAGATTGGCATTTCTGCATCAGATGCGGGTACGAAGCAGCCTATTTGTGCCATGATTGCCGTAAGTGCAATTTGGCGCATATACGTACTTTTACCAGACATATTAGGCCCTGTTATAAGGAGTACTTCCCGTTCTCCATTCATAAAGCAGTCATTCGGCACATATTCCTGCGCATCCATAACCTTTTCGACAACTGGATGGCGGCCATCATTAAGGACAATTTTCCTGTCTTCAGAAAATGCTGGCCTTACATATCTCCGCTGTTCACTTAGCTCGGCAAATCCAAGCAGGACATCCAATTCACTGAGTGCTTTCGCAAGTCCCTGCAATCTAGGGATGTATTCTTTGATTGTTTCGCGAATGCCGACAAATAACTGGTATTCAAGCTCAATGCTTTTTTCCTCTGCTGCAAGGATCAATTCTTCCTTTTCTTTCAATTCAGGTGTGATAAATCGCTCGGCATTTGAAAGCGTCTGTTTGCGTTCATACTGGCCTTCCTGAAGCAAATGAAGGTTCGCGCGTGTCACCTCAATATAGTAACCAAAAATACGGTTGTAGCCGACCTTCAGAGATTTTATGCCTGTTTTCTCACGCTCCTGGCGCTCAAGCATCGCAATCCAAGTTTTTCCGTTTCTGCTTGCATCACGGTATTGGTCGAGCTGTTCATCATACCCATCCCGGATGATGTTTCCTTCCTTAACAGAAATAGGAGGATTATCAACGATCGCCTGCTCAAGCAGGTCCGCAGCCTCTTCACAAGGGTCAAGGCGGTCAGCCATGCGAGCTGCTTCTTCATGCGGAAGGCTCTCCAAAATATGCTTTAAAGTAGGCACCTGCAGTAATGACCTTTTTAATTGCATCAGATCCCTTGGATTCAAATTGCCGAACGCAACTCTTCCTGCCAGCCTTTCAAGGTCATATACTTCTTTCAGTTTTTCTCTTAATTCTTGCCGTTCAAAGTAATGTCCCACAAATAGCTGGACCATTTCCTGCCTGCGGCGAATCTCCGCTTGATCAATGAGCGGCCTGTTGATCCATTGCTTGAGCATCCTTCCGCCCATAGCCGTCATTGTCTCATCGAGCAGCCACAAAAGCGTGCCCTTTTTTGCAGTTGAACGGATTGTTTCAGTCAGTTCAAGGTTTCGCTTTGAAAAATAATCAATTTTCATATATTGCTGGACTTTGTAGACGGATACTTTTTGCAAATGAACCAGGCTGCGTTTTTGTGTTCTGAACAAATAGTTGAATAATCTTGATCCAGTTGTTTTTAATTGGTCATTGTTAAGCTCAGTAAAAAGCTCCGTGAAGCTTTCATTCAGATCAGTGTTATCCTCTATCGATATAGCCATAATCGAACGTTCCTTCAGCTTCTTTTGAATTTCTGAAGAAAGCGCGCTTTCAATGACTACTTCCTTTGCACCGGACATCGACAGCTCGTTGATCAGTTCCTCGATATTTCCTGATAGCAGTGTAGCCCTGCTTTCTCCAGTTGTCAGATCACTGCAGGCAAATCCATACGTATCTCCAGGGAAAACGGAAACAGAAGCGATAAAATTGTTCTCTTTATCCGTAAGTCCACGGCCTTCCATCATCGTTCCAGGCGTGATCAGCTGGACGACTTCCCGCTTAACGACACCTTTAGCCAATTTCGGATCTTCGGTTTGTTCGCAAATCGCTACTTTATATCCTTTAGCAATCAGCTGTTCAATATAGTTAGGGGCCGAATGGTAAGGCACTCCGCACATCGGAATCCGTTCCTCACCGCCGCCCTCTCTGCTTGTAAGAGTAATTTCAAGCTCTTGAGATGCCTTCAGTGCATCATCAAAGAACATTTCATAAAAATCGCCCAGGCGAAAAAATAAAAAGGCATCTTGGTAGTCTGCCTTTACTTGCAGGTATTGCTTTATCATAGGGGTATATGTAGCCATATTATCCTCCAACATTCACTTTAATTCGATCTTATACTCTAAATATCTATTATAACTCGACAATAGTTATTTTTCGATAGAATCCCCCTAAAAAGAATTACCAAACCCACATCACCGCACCAAAGCTTCACCGCATCGGGGGTCAGACCCCCAGCGCTTTAACGTTTTACCGTGCTGGGGGTCTGACCCCCAGCGCTTTACCGTAGAAATGCGTAAAAGCAGGACTTTTTCAGTCCTGCTTGTTAGTTTTGGAAGACATTATATTTACGTGCCAGTTCGACCCATTCATAACGTTTTTGTGTTTTCAGCTTTTCACCGATTTTCTGGCGATGGTTTTCGACTGTTTTAACTGAAATTCTGAGCCTCTCAGCAATATCTTTTTGTGAAAAGCCCATAACTGTCAAGATGAAAACTTCCTGTTCCCGCTTTGTGATCGGCAAATCGATTTGGTGAAAATGATCAACTCCACCTTCGTCGTCCAATTCAAGCTTATCAAATACCTTCTGATTAGCTAAAATCCGATCGAGTGATTGAACAAGTTCATCCCGCTTATGCTGCTTGATTAAATATCCATCTGCTCCTGCCTCATATGCTTTTTTCTGGTATCCGATATCATCATGCATTGAAAGAATGACAATTTTGGCCACCGGCAGTATTTTTCTCAGTCTTTCTAATGTTGTCAGGCCATCAAATCGTCTTAACATCGAAACTTCAAGCAACACAAGGTCAGCTCGAAACTGTTCAGCAGCCTTTAATGCCTCATAGCCATCACAGGCATAAATTCTCTCATCGATGCAAAACGACTGCTCCAAAAGCACGCTTAATCCATCTCGCACAATTTCATGGTCGTCGATGATCATTACATTCATTTTCGTCCTCTCCCACGTTCTTTGTTAAGGCGACAACCCTTTTATTCGGGCAGGGCACCCCCTGCAAAGTCACACGCTTACGATTTCCCCTGCTCTCTTTACCCTTCCATTTTAACCCGGTACTTCTCTTTAATATTGAAGATTTTATTAACATTGAGTGAATGTTTTCATAAAAAAAGGACCTGGAGCAGGACCATTTAAAATAGATATTGCCATTGATTAATCCTGTTATTTTTCATCCATTGAGCAATCTTTTTAAGCAAGTCTATCACGCTCTCAGAGTCACCAGCAGCTGTTAATACTATCTGAAAATGATCAACCATGCTTATTTTTATGAAAAACAAGTTATCCCAGCAAAAAAAAACAGGCTAAGATTCAGCCTGTTTACATTAATCAATTATTTTAAAGTGTTTAATACTTGTTCTATATTCTCGTTCGTCATTTCTACTGCCTGCTGCATCGTCCTTACATCATTTGATGCCCAATAATCGTATACTCTAGCTAAATCATTCCGATTGTATACCTGATTAGCGAAAGTGCTAAAGAAGTATACCAATAAAACATTCACAACATTGGCCGGCAGCTTTTTACGTGTCGATATTGATCTTAGGGCTATATTTTCAAGCCCGCGAATATTGTTATTTGTTAGTTTCTCCACCACTTCTATTGGCAAGGCAGTTTCGCAGAAATGAAGGAAGTCTGGGTCATTTAAAAGTTTATTCATAGATAAATCTCCTGCTATATTTACTTTTCTAGATCGTTTTGATCGCATTCTCCAATAGTTCGATATCTTTTGATATTGCTTTCCTTATCCTGACATCATTACATCTTTGATATTCATTATGCAGCCGTCTAAGTTCCTCACGAAAAATTAGATATTCAAAGTTGTTATTCATAATCGCCCTCATTATCATTGACTATTCTAGAAAATATTTTCCCATAATTTCCTTGAGTTAAACAAATTTATTTCGATTGAGGGGTATTATGCTTACCTTAACATTAAGCAGTGACTCATTGAAAGAGGTATTTTGGTTTATTTAATTTTCCCAATGAGCAGTCCTTATAATAATTTTTGATCCTAGCTGCTACGAATCTGTTTAGCTTAAAAACGATAGAAACACTTAATAATTTCATTCTTTTAATTCATCATTTTTAAAGTCTGGCCTACAACCCAGCTTTGGTGATCATGAAACAAACATTTTATGGCCTTTGCTGGTTCCATCCACCTTAGGAAATGCCCCGCATCTGTTGGCTCTCCTGCCTTGCCTAGGATGTTACATATGTAAAAAAAAACCTCACTTAGATAATAGTTCATATCATTCGCTGAAAAAAAGTAACGTTGGGCGCTCCCTATATACAATCCTATTTCCAGCGTCATGCCCATTTCCTCGATACCTTCTCTCCGGAGGCATTCTTCTTGTGATTCTTCGTTTTCCAAGCCTCCGCCAGGTAGAAATTAGTTGCCATCACTCGTTTGGATTACGGCGATTTTATCCATATGTTCATTGAAGATCAAACCATAGACTCCCGGCCTGAAGACGTAATTGATTTCATCCTCTTTAATTCCGAAAATGTTCATGCTATTTTCCTTCTTTCCTAATAAATAAAGCGACAGAATTCATGACAATAAATTCATGATCATAATGAATAAAATCGATATCGAAAAGAAACCAATCATAAAGTAGCCAAAATACCTTAGTGGTTTTGGCAGTTTTTTCAGTTCTACCTTCGTCGGATAACCTTCTATTTTATTTAGATGATCCATAGCATCATTAATCGGTTTTTTATCTGCCATCTTGATTCCCCCGTTTGGCTACCTTTTTCTTCCATGAATAATAGCGACAACAGTTAAAATTTTTAGGTACTCAATCATTCTGGTGCATAAAAATAAGGTATTAATCAAAAAAATTTTATTATACTATTTTCGCCTAATTTAAAGTATTGATCAGTGAAAACCGTATTCATAGTTATTAGGGACAATACCGTTCTTCGCCATCATAGCGAAAGCCTGGAACAGTAATTTGCAGGTCCGCCTTACAACCCTACATCGCGGCTACATATACTATTCGGCTTCAATCACAACATTCCTTTTATTGAGAGTAATAACAATTCCGCAATTTCCCTAAATTCAAAGAATGCAAGTGCTTAGATGTGATAATATGTATTCTAATAAAGATAACAACTCACGCTTTTCTGTCATAAATGACTATTTCTTCTTTCAAAAAATTCAAATACCGCCACGATCAAGGATTAAAGCAGTAGCTGCACTAAAACTAGGTGCTTTCAACATATGTGCTTGCAAAAATTTAACAATTACTTGCCCTTAAAAAAAAAACTAGGAAGTGCGAGCTTCCTAGTTCGATGTTATTCTTCTTCAGTTCCTAAAAGGAAATCTGGGTTTAGGTCTTCAAACTCGTCGTCATCGACACCGTGGCCCCATTCATCATCGTCACAGTCGCAGCCACCTGGATGGACAAGAACGCATACCTTGGTTTCTCCGATGACTTCAACCAGGAACTCCCTCTCTACATGTACGATGATCTTGTTGCCATTTGGCGAGATGACTGCTTCAATGCAGTTAGGCTGTTGAAGCACCTCGACAAGCACATCGTGGTCATCCATGCAATCTGGGTCGCGGTATTTAAGCTTGATGACATCACAGTACGTTACTTTCTCTGTTACTACTTCTGTTCTTGTATTATCATCAAAGGAATGCCAGATATTGATGTCATAAGACCCGCTTACCTCAACTGTTTTGCCGACCTTTTTTGCTTTATACTTATGGTTTATGACCCAAGCGCCTAGAATGCTGCTCGGATGATGCGCTGGGGTGATCGTATGATTGGACTGTGTAAACTTGCGTCCCTTCGCTACGACGGCTTTCGTAATAATCTCTCTGTGTTCTCCCATTGCGAGCGAAACCTCCTCAATCTTTTTCAATTCATCCTATGCGTGATATTAGACTAGTGTGCGATTAATTTTAGAACAGCTAGTAAAAACTTAGGCATAGTTCATTGTATGCCCAATCACGATGAATGTTCCCGATTGATGAAAAAGTGGAGGCAAGAACATAAAAAAACATGGTATCTATCTTGTATAGATACCATGTTCCAATAAAATTTTTATTGTTTAATGGCTGCAGCTGCTGCCACAGCTTTCGCCATTTTTGATCGATGCGCCTGTTTCTCCGCGAAGAACATCTCCGCCAGTTGAAGCGACCACCTCATCCGTAACGGTATTTGAGATCGTTGTAGCGATTAACTGAAGCAGATCATTTACTTCCATTTGAGATTGCTTGAATTCCTGTACCACTGGAATTTCGTCAAGCTGCTGCTCTAATGAAGCAATTTTTTCTTCAGTCTTTTGAAGCGCTTCTGACTTTCCGTAGTGCTGGAAGTTAACAGCCTGTTTTTGCAAACCTTTAATAGAAGAAATAATGGTTTTTACTTTTTCATTTTCGTGAATTTGCGCTTCTGCACGCTTGAAAAAATCAACTTCCTCCGTCTCAGCAATCATTAATGCTATTTCTCTTGAACGCTGGATAATGTCATCTTTATTATATTTAGCCATCCTACTTCACCTCAACTGGTTCAAATTCTTCGATCATTTCCCCGTTTAATGACCACGTTTTTGCATTTGTAATCTTTACTTTCACCATTTTGCCAATCGCGGTTTTGGGACCGACAAAATTTACAAGCTTCATCTTGCTTGTGTAGCCCGCAAGGACATCAGGGTTATTCTTGCTTTCGCCTTCTACCAGTACCTCAACAATGTGATCCTGATATTTTTTCATGGACTGCGCAGATTGCTCATTAACCAGTGCATTCAAACGCTGCAAACGCTCTTTCTTTACTTCCATCGGGACATTGTCCTGCATCTTAGCAGCAGGTGTGCCTTCCCTTGGAGAATAAATGAAGGTATATGCAGCTTCAAAGCCAACTTCACGAACAAGGGACATTGTTTCTTCAAATTGCTCCTCGGTTTCGTTTGGATAGCCTACAATGATATCTGTAGTCATAGTAGCATTAGGGATTGCGGCCTTAATTTTACTGACTAGCTCAAGATATTGTTCACGTGTATATTTACGTGCCATAATCTTCAATACATCAGTGGAACCAGATTGTACCGGCAGATGGATGTGATCCATCAAATTACCGCCTTTAGCGAGCACTTCGATTAAATGATCATCAAAGTCGCGCGGATGGCTTGTAGTAAAACGGATTCTAGGAATATCAATTTTACGGATTTCATCCATCAGGTCACCTAGACCATACTTCATATCAGTAAGGTCTTTGCCGTACGCGTTTACGTTCTGCCCAAGCAGGGTAATTTCCTGATAGCCCTGTGCAGCAAGCTGGCGTACTTCCTGGATGATATCTTCTGGACGGCGGCTGCGCTCCTTCCCGCGAGTATAAGGAACGATGCAGTAAGTGCAGAACTTATCACAGCCATACATAATGTTAACCCATGCCTTAATATTGCCCCTGCGCACTTTAGGAAGGTTTTCGATTACATCCCCTTCTTTAGACCAAACCTCAATAACCATTTCCTTTGACATATATGCTTCATGAAGGATGTTTGGCAAACGGTGGATATTATGTGTCCCAAAAATCATATCAACCTGGTTATATGTTTTTAAAATCTTGTTTACGACTGATTCTTCCTGTGACATACAGCCACAAACACCCAACAGGAGATCAGGCTTTTCTTTTTTCAAATGTTTAAGATGTCCAAGTTCTCCAAAAACCTTATTTTCGGCATTTTCTCTGATCGCACAAGTATTTAAAAGAATGACATTTGCATCTTCCACCGTGTCTGTCGGTTCATAACCCAGGTTTAAGAAGATTCCAGCCATAACTTCTGTGTCATGTTCATTCATCTGACAGCCATACGTGCGGATATAGAACTTACGCCCCTGGCCCATTCCATGGAACTGCTCGGGAATGGCAAAGTCCTTATGATACGCCACTTCTTCCTTGCCGCGTTTCTTCGCATCCTTCAAGGAAGGAGCTGTATAAACAGTTTCAAAGTACTTGCTGTAATCCTTATCGGATTTTTTGTCCGAAGGATTAGCAGATTGTACTTGTTGGCTTTCCAAGCGTTGATTTTCGTTCATTGTAGATCCCCTTTCGTTAGAAAAGCGTGAGCGATTTGAGCCGCTACGAATTGCATTAGTCCGCTGCTATGCATAAGGGTCTTAATAGCAGCTCATGCCGAATGAAAACGGTCAGGCGCTGGAGTCTAAATCCAGAAAGCTACCGCATTTTTAAATCAGGGCAAATGAAATTTGAAACCCTGAAAATATTAAATATACACATTATAATAGTATAAACTCTTCAATCAATGAAAACAATAGTAGGCGCTGGAAATACAGTATTCCTTGAGAAAAAGCCTGTCCAATACCCAATATTACCTCAACAATACATCTTTAGGTGTGATGGTTGTCACTAATCGACGATAATAAAAACCCCAATCAACAATGATTGGGGTCTAATATTGTCCAGTCCCAGCACCTTTTAGGATCAAGAGACTATTTTATTACATGAATTCTGCAACTAGCTTATCAAAGTGAGCCTGATCAAGCTTAAGATCTGCATGTGCAAGCGGAGTTTCAGAGTAGCCGCTTACTAGTTCCTGGTATGATTTGCGCTCGGTGTTTTGATAGATTAACCCAGTTACAAGTCCATCATGCTGCATCAAAGTTTGCATTGCAGCTTCACGGTTTGTTGGGTCATATCCTTCGATATCGCTAAGCTTTGTCAGGTTTTCTTTGAACCAGTCATATGTGTTTACTTTATTGTAAGTTACACATGGGCTGAACACGTTGATTAAAGAGAAACCTTCGTGCTTGATTCCTGCTTCGATAAGAGCAGTTAAATCCTTAAGGTCAGTTGAGAAGCTTTGTGCCACGAATGTAGCGCCAGCAGTCAATGCCAATTCCATTGGAGAAATCGCTTGTTCGATTGAGCCCATTGGAGTTGATTTTGTCTTGAATCCAGCAGCTGAACGAGGGGAAGTTTGTCCCTTTGTCAAACCGTAAATCTGATTATCCATGACGATATAAGTAATATTGATGTTGCGGCGGATCGCATGGACTGTATGTCCCATACCAATCGCAAATCCGTCACCGTCTCCACCTGAAGCGATAACTGTTAAATCACGGTTCGCCATTTTCACACCCTGTGCGATAGGAAGGGCACGGCCATGGATTCCGTGGAATCCGTAAGAGTTGATATATCCGGAGATACGGCCAGAACATCCGATTCCTGAAATAACTGCCAAGCCTTCTGGCTCTAATCCAACATTTGCAGCAGCACGCTGAATTGCCGCCTGAACAGAGAAGTCGCCACAGCCTGGGCACCAGTTTGGTTTTACATTATTGCGAAATTCTTTAAAAGTCGCCATCCTAGAACAACTCCTTGCATTTTGTGTGGACTTCCTGCGGCAAGAATGGATTTCCGTCATACTTGAGGATCTTGGTGATCTTCTCATGACTTCCCACGTTCATCTTCATAATGTTTGCCAGCTGTCCTGTTGCATTATTTTCAATAACTGCAACCTTCTTTGCAGATTTAACAAGCTGCATCATTTCATCAGCTGGGAACGGATGGATTAGGCGCACATGTGCGTGGTTTACTTTCAAACCATCCTTCTCAAGTCTTCCCATTGCTTCTTCAATCGCACCACGTGTAGAGTTGAAACCTACGATCAATAGATCCGCTTCCTCATGAGGAGCGTTTGTATGGATTGGCGTATTGAACTTCAGATTGCTAATCTTGCGGAAGCGCTTATCCATCTGGGCAATACGGTTCGCAGCAGATTCTGAAGGTTTTCCAGTTTCGTCATGCTCCACACCAGTTACATGGTGGATGCCGTTCTTCATTCCTGGAACGACACGTGGTGATACACCATCTTCAGTCACTTCATAACGCTTAAAGTAACCCTTGTCATCAATTTCAGGAAGTGCCTCAGTAGCTAATTTACCACGGCGGATTTCAACTTTATCAAATTCAAGCGGTTCAACAGTCTGCTTTCCTAATGATAACTGAAGGTCAGTCAGCACAATAACCGGGCACTGGTATTCTTCTGCAAGGTTAAAAGCTTCAGCTGCATCGTAGAAAGCTTCCTGTACAGTACTTGGAGCCATAACAATCTTAGGAATCTCACCGTGAGTTCCATAAATCATTGCCATAAGATCTGATTGTTCCTGTTTAGTAGGAAGACCTGTTGATGGGCCACCACGCTGAGTGTCAACAATGACAAGCGGTGTTTCAGTGATACCTGAAAGACCGATTGCTTCCATCTTCAATGAAAGACCAGGACCTGCAGAAGCTGTAAGCGCACGTACACCGCCATAGTTTGCGCCAATTGTCATCGTAACAGCCGCAATTTCATCTTCTGTCTGGATAACTGTTCCGCCTAGAGCAGGAAGTTTCTTGATCAAATATTCCATGATTTCTGATGCAGGTGTGATTGGGTATGCAGCCATGAAACGGCAGCCTGCTGCCACAGCACCAAGTGCGATTGCATCGTTCCCAATCATAAATAGGCGTTTTTGACCATCCGCTTTTTCAAGCTGCATAGTTTCGGAATCGCCTAATTGTTGTTTCGTATATTCGTAGCCAGCTTTGATGGCTTCCATATTTTTATCGACAACTTGTTGTCCTTTGCGTCCGAAGATTTCCTGGACGACTTCTTCAAAAACTTGGATATCTAAGTCTAAAATAGCACTAGTCGCACCGATGGCAACCATGTTTTTCATAAGAGATGTTCCCAGTTCAGTAGCCATTTCCGTAAATGGAACCGCATACATCGCAGCTTTAATATCCTCTGGCTTCTTTGGGTCAAACTTAGCATCAGCAATAATTACGCCATTCTCATGCAATTCTTTGTAGTTTACATCGATTGTTTCCTGATCGAAAGCTACAAGAATATCTAAATCGTCAGAAATAGATCGAACCTCTGTAGTGCTTACTCGAATCTTATTATTTGTATGTCCGCCTTTGATACGTGATGAAAAGTGACGGTACCCATACAAGTAGTAGCCTAGACGGTTCAATGCAATAGAGAAAATTTCCCCGGTAGATTCAATTCCTTCTCCCTGCTGTCCGCCAACTTTCCATGAAAGTTGATTGATCATCTCTTACACCCCTTTAGATACGTAAAAAAATATGTAAAAACGCTTCGTTATTAAGTGTAGCACTTTTCCTAGTCATTCACTAGAATTAACGGTTTTCAAACAAAATCGCATCTGAAATCTAGCAAAAGGATGGTACTAAACGCTTACAATTCTAGACCTATGTGAAAAAAAAAGCAACCCTTTATAAGGAAATATTGACGAAAATATGAATATTTTTTTATTTATTAAAATATTATAAGTTTATTGCCTGCCGCTTTTAGCTTAAAAGCAATCAAAACCCTTGCTGCTATTGGATTTTGCCATTTCCCCATGGCAGTCTCTCTGCCATATTTGAAAATAAAAACTTCTTTACTTGTATATCAGAATAGTATTTTTGCAATTCATTCCATAAGTTTTCGTATTGATTGTTTCCAGCTAGCTTTTTCACCGAAAATTCAGTACCGTCAAAGTCAGAGCCAAATCCTACATGGTTCTCTCCTCCTATTGAGCATACGTATTCCAGGTGACGAAGTACATCATCTAATACGGCCAGCTTAGTCCCTGATAAAAATTCCGGCACAAATGTAATGCCCATTACTGAGTCCCGTTCTATCAATGCCTTTATCTGGTCACTCCGCAGGTTTCGCGGATGGGGACAAAGAGAATGACAATTGGAATGTGAAGCAAACATATGCCTGCTGGTTTCGATTACATCCCAGAATCCCCGCTCTGATAGATGGGATACATCGCAAGCTGTATTTGTTTCGTTCAACACCTTTATCACCTGCTTGCCGAACCTTGAAAGGCCTGCTCCTCGTTCTTCCAGCGCACCGTCAGCAACATAATTCCCATAATTCCAGGTTAACCCCACTGCTCTGACTCCCAGCCTCAGCAGTGTTCGCAATTTCAACAAATCCTGTCCAATTGCGTCGCATCCCTCAAGCGTCAGCATCGCCCCTATTTCATTTTCTCCCAGCTCACGTATATCCTCTTTACTTTTTACCAGCTTCATCTGCGGATAGGGCGAGAGAACCTTCTCGTAAAATAAGTCCACCATCCTAAGTGTCGCCTGAAATTTCAAATCAGGATGGACCGACTCCGGGACATAGATGGCAAAGAGCTGAACTTTGGTCTTTGAGGTGATCAACTGCTCCAGATTTACCTGCAACTCCTTAGAGCTGCCGAATTCGAGGTCTGGATTCATAAATAACTTATATAAAACATCACAGTGAGCATCAAATATTTTCATATGGACTCCTCCTATTCTTATTGATAATACGGCATAAAACGAAAAAAACCTGCTTGCAAAAGCAAACAGGCAGATGATCTGAACCATATAGATTCTTTAAAACCCACATTCTATCTTTATGGCGGACTTGCACCAGAGTTACCTAGGTTCTACGATCAGTTTGATTGCAGTACGCTCTTCGCCGTCAATCAGGATATCAGTAAATGCCGGGATGCAAATTAGATCGACGCCGCTAGGTGCTACGAACCCTCTTGCGATCGCTACTGCCTTTACGGCCTGATTTAATGCACCCGCTCCAATCGCCTGGATTTCTGCGCCGCCTCTTTCACGCAGTACTCCAGCAAGCGCACCAGCTACAGAATTAGGATTAGATTTTGCTGAAACTTTTAATATTTCCATTCCTGGCTCCTCCTTATATTGTCCCGATCCTGAATGCCATAAGTGGACATCCAGGTTTGTTTGTTCCACTGCTACTATATTCAGGAGGAAGCCTACATATGACCCGCAATAAAAAAACTGCGGAGAAAGCCTTGAAAATAGGATCTTTTGATTACGTATAGAATGGATGGTCATCATTGACAAGGATAGTTTGAATCTTCACTGCCTTGCCTGTTTTCTTGTCAAGGTCAATCAAAACAGCAGATAGTTGAGACCGACCGTCCTTCGCGACCTCAAACCTCGTCGGCAGGCTCGTCAAAAACCTTCTGAGGACGGCTTCTTTCTCAACGCCTAATATGCCGTCATATGGACCCGTCATGCCCACATCAGATAAAAACGCTGTACCATTAGGCAGAATCCTTTGGTCCGCTGTCTGGACATGAGTATGCGTTCCTACGACCGCTGATACTTTACCGTCAAGGTACCAGCCCATTGCTTGCTTCTCACTTGTTGCCTCTGCGTGGAAATCCACAAAAATCAGAGGCGTTCTTTTCCTTGCTTCTGCAATCAATTCATCTGCCTTTTTAAATGGACAATCAATCGGAGTTAAAAAGGTTCTGCCCTGTAAATTGATAATCGCAAGCTCTTCCTGATTTATCTTTAAGTATACAATGCCCTTTCCTGGTACTTCTTCAGGGAAATTGGCAGGTCTGACGAGATATTTCGCATTATCAATAAATTCAAAAATTTCACGGTTATCCCAGGCATGGTTTCCAAGCGTTACAGCCTGGGCTCCCTGTTCAAGAAATTGACGATAAATCTTTTCAGTTATCCCTTTTCCGCTGGCCGCATTTTCACCATTGATGATCGTCACTGTCGGCCGATATTTTTCTTTCAACTTTGGCAGGTATTCGGTTACCATATCTCGTCCTGGAGAACCTACTACGTCTCCCACAAATAAAATCCGCATCAAAATTCCCTTTCCTGTCTCAAATTTAGCTGTATAAATCAAATTGTATCATACTCACATATCTATAAGAAAATCTATAGGTGCGCGTATATTAACCTAACATCATCATCCATTAAAAAAAGCGGTGCAATAGCACCGCTTTATTTTGCGTATTCAACTGCCCGAGTCTCACGGATGACTGTGACCTTGATATGACCTGGATAATCGAGCTCTTCCTCGATTTTCTTACGGATATCACGAGCCAGGCGGTGAGCCTGCAAATCATCAATTTGATCAGGTCTAACCATAATCCTGATTTCTCTGCCTGCTTGAATTGCAAACGACTTTTCGACTCCCTCATATGATTCAGAAATCTCTTCCAATCTTTCAAGGCGTCTAATGTAGTTTTCAAGCGCTTCGCTGCGGGCACCAGGCCTTGCAGCTGACAATGCATCAGCAGCAGCAACGAGTACTGCAATGACCGAAGTTGGCTCAGTATCGCCATGGTGAGAAGCAATACTATTGATGACAACAGGATGCTCCTTATACTTAGTAGCAAGTTCCACACCGATTTCTACGTGGCTTCCTTCTACTTCATGGTCGATCGCCTTTCCAATGTCATGCAGGAGTCCTGCACGGCGAGCTAATGTCTCATCTTCACCTAACTCAGCAGCAAGCAAGCCGGACAATTGTGCTACTTCCATTGAATGCTTTAGAACATTCTGTCCGTAGCTGGTTCGATACTTCAAACGGCCAAGAATTTTGATTAAGTCTGGATGCAGTCCGTGAACGCCCACCTCGAAGGTTGTTTGTTCCCCAACCTCACGGATGTGCTCATCCACTTCACGGCGTGCCTTTTCAACCATTTCCTCAATTCGAGCCGGATGAATACGTCCGTCCTGAACTAACTTGTCAAGAGCTAAACGGGCTGTTTCACGTCTGATTGGATCAAAACCGGAAAGGATTACTGCTTCCGGAGTGTCATCAATTATGAGGTCAATTCCCGTTAACGTTTCCAGGGTACGGATATTCCGTCCCTCACGGCCGATAATGCGTCCCTTCATTTCATCATTCGGAAGGTTTACGACTGACACAGTTGTTTCAGCAACATGGTCAGCTGCGCATCTTTGGATGGCAAGTGAAAGAACTTCTTTCGCTTTTTTATCGGATTCCTCTTTCGCCCTGTTTTCGTTTTCCTTAATCATTAGTGCAATGTCGTGAGCAAGTTCTTGCTCAGTTCGTTCCAAAATGATGGATTTAGCCTCATCACGCGTTAAGCCCGAGATGCGTTCAAGTTCAGCCTGCTGATTTCGTACCATCTCGTCCACTTTGCTTTCCATCTCTTCAATATGCTGTTGTCTTTTGGAAAGAGCGTCATCTTTTTTCTCTAAAAGATTTTCCCGTTTATTCAACGTCTCATCTTTACGGTCAAGATTCTCCTCTTTTTGCAATAAACGATTTTCTTGTTTTTGCAGTTCATTTCTTCGCTCACGAATTTCACGCTCTGCTTCAGTGCGCAGCTTGTGATTTTCATCCTTAGCCTCTAGCAGGGCTTCTTTTTTCATAGCCTCTGCTTCGCGCTTCGCATCTTCAATAATCTGCTCAGCAGCGTTTCTGGCACCTGCAACTTTTGCTTCCGCAACGGATTTACGATAAAAATAGCCAACAACTGCACCGACGAATAGGCCAAGCAAAATGGAGATGATCAAAATAATAGGATCCATCATTTTCACCTCCTCTTGCTATGAACTTGTGTTACGTTTTTTAAAGTGTCGGCATGTACATTGTTTCAAGCATCAACATACAGCTCTAATGCTTTTAAACGTTTTTAATACCATGAAAATGTAAAATATACATTTTTAATTGTAAAGCTGCTAAATTTTATTGTCAAGGGTTTGTCCCCCAAGGATTTGAAACCTTTTTATTCATTATTCTTTTTTTTCTAATTTTTATTTAAAAATTAACCAAACAAGGCCTCCTGGTTACAGGAGACCTTGTGTTAATTTTCAAGCTAGAGTTCTAATCCAGTTCAAGTTCTTCCTGGTCTTCATCACTTTCAGTTACGGTAAATTCTCCATCAAGTCCGTAGTGATCCCGGATCTTTTTCTGGATTTCAAGGCGGATGGATGGGTTCTCTTTAAGGAAAATCTTTGCGTTTTCCCTTCCCTGTCCAAGACGTTCTTCATTATAAGAATACCATGAACCGCTCTTTTGGACGATATCGAGTTCTGAGCCAATATCGATGATCTCGCCCTCTTTAGAGATTCCTTCACCGTACATGATATCAACTTCAGCCGTACGGAACGGAGGAGCAACCTTGTTCTTAACAACCTTAATCTTTGTTTTGTTACCTACCATTTCATTTCCCTGCTTCAATGTTTCAGCACGGCGTACTTCTAGACGTACACTTGAATAGAACTTTAATGCGCGTCCACCAGGCGTTGTTTCAGGGTTACCGAACATTACACCGACTTTTTCACGAATCTGGTTAATGAAAATGGCAAGAGTCTTAGATTTATTGATAGCACCAGACAGCTTACGCAAAGCCTGAGACATCAAACGAGCTTGAAGACCTACGTGAGAATCACCCATCTCCCCTTCAATTTCAGCCTTTGGTACAAGTGCAGCAACAGAGTCAATAACGATAATATCAATTGCTCCGCTTCGAACAAGTGCTTCAGCAATTTCTAAAGCCTGTTCACCAGTATCTGGCTGTGAAAGAAGAAGTTCATCGATATTAACACCAAGCTTTTGAGCATATACAGGATCAAGAGCATGTTCTGCATCAATAAACGCAGCTTGTCCGCCGTTAGCCTGTACTTCTGCAATCGCATGAAGCGCAACTGTTGTTTTACCTGAACTTTCTGGTCCGTATATTTCGATAACACGTCCGCGTGGATATCCGCCTATTCCTAGAGCAACATCCAATGCAAGCGAGCCACTTGGAGAAGTTGAAATCTTAGTGTCTGTCTTCTCTCCCAATTTCATAACTGAGCCTTTACCAAATTGCTTCTCAATTTGTTTTAACGCCATATCTAGTGCAGCTTGACGATCACTCACTCAATTTTCCTCCTTTTATATAAAAACGAACTGGCATTCTGCCTGTCCACAAATCTCTTATTTAATGCCTACTATTACTATACCTTTTTCACAACTGTTTGTCCATTAAAAAGTCGAACATTTATTCGTTTTTTTTCATAAACAAAAATCTGATAAAAGTGATTTTTATTCTATGTTTTAACTAATTTCTATAGAGTCAAACCCATGAAAAAGCCATTTTCAAAAGGAATCTGTCTATTTCTTGCAAAAAAAAACACGGAGCTCATCGCTTCCGTGTCCCTGCCAATCTATTAAGCAATAAAAAGCAGCCATACTTTACGGCACGCGTTCTGATTGCCTTCCTGGATCCGCCCAGATTAAATTTTTCGGCATATACTGGCTGGCCCTTTATCGATATTCCGATAAATACAGTTCCTGCAGGGTGGCCTTCTAATTCATCTGGACCTGCAACGCCTGTAAAACTGATTCCAATGTCTGCGTTTAGGAGTACAGCTGTGTTAACTGCCAGTTCCTTAGCACATTCGCCGCTAACAGCTCCATATTTTTCAATGGTTTCAGGATTAACGTTCACTAATTTAATCTTAGCCTCATTTGAGTAGCAAACGATCCCACCTTTGTATATGCTGCTCACACCTGGAATGGAAGTAACCTCCTGCTGAAACATGCCTCCTGTCAAACTCTCAGCTGCTGTTAAAGTCAGATCTTTTTCCTTTAGAAGCTTCGAAAGTTCAGTCATAAGTGAAGTTTCGTCATAGCCATAAAAAAATTCGCCAACACGTGCCATAATATCAGCTTCAACTCTATCAATAAGCGTTTGAGCTGTTTCTGAAGAACCATCTCTTGCGGTGAGCCGTAATGTCACTTCGCTGTCCCCTGCTAAAGGTGCAATCGTCGGATTGCTCTGGGCATCTATTAGGTCCTCAATCTTAGCTTCAAGTGCCGCCTCGCCAATTCCAAAGAAACGGAGCACCCTGGACTCGATTTTTGCCTGCCTGCCATACATGCCGGCAATCGCTTCCTGTCCATATTTTGTGAACATTGGTTCCATCTCGGATGGGGGGCCAGGGAGGAGCATGTATTTGTGCTTCTCAGTTGATAGAAACATTCCTGGAGCCATTCCATTATCATTCTTCAATATAATGGATCCCTCAATCACTAGTGCTTGCCTTCGATTGTTTTCTGTCATTGCCCTGTTTGTCTTTTTAAAATAATGCTCGATTGAAACCATTGCTTCTTCATCCATTACAAGCTGTTTCCCGAGCTGTGCAGCAATCGTATCTTTTGTAAGATCATCCTTGGTAGGTCCAAGTCCTCCAGTGAACAGGATGAACTCGGCACGTTCCTGAGCAACTTTCATGGCTTGTTCTAGCCTGTCGGGGTTATCACCCACAACGGTATGATAGAAAACATTTATGCCAAGATCAGCTAGTTGCCGTGACAGAAATCTAGCATTTGTATTGACGATTTGTCCCAGAAGCAATTCCGATCCTACCGCAATAATTTCAGCATTCATCTCCAAACTCCCCCAGTGGCTGCCATTATTTTGAGTTCGTGAAAATATCCTTATTTTTGGCGAAATAGTCCCATCCAGACCAAATTGTAAAGAACATCGCTACCCATAATGCAATGTCCGCAAATGGAATCGAAAAAGCTTCAAATATGATGTTGTGCAGCAGCAGTGCAGAGATGGCGACAGTTTGGGCCCACATCTTTATTTTTCCAGGCATTTTAGCTGCTACAACCTCACCGCCTCCTGCAAGGAGAAGGCGAAGGCCAGTAACGGCAAATTCCCTGCTGATGATCACAATAACAATCCAAGCTGGTGCATATCCAAGCTCAACTAATACGATAAGAGCAGAAGATACAAGGAGCTTATCTGCCAGCGGGTCCAAAAATTTCCCAAGATTAGTGACAAGATTGTGCTTTCTGGCTATATAACCGTCAACCCAGTCAGTAACTGATGCAAAAATATAAATAAGTGCACCAATTAGATGGGTAACCGGCATTGTTGTACCAAGCAGAGAAATTTCCCCCCACGAAAATGGTACCATCATCACGATTAGAAATACCGGTATAAGAAAAATCCGTGAAATCGTAATTTTATTAGGCAAGTTCATATTCTTTATCCTCCAAGATGAAAATAGCGAAGTACAGAAGACTGCCTTCCACTTTATTATGCAATATGTAAAAAAGATTACTATCCATTATAATTTTAGCCCGTATAAACATAAGTCCATACGGGCCTTTTAAACATACTTTAGGTTCAGCTAAGTGGCTTATTTTACAAAGTTGATTGTGATCTTCTGTGTCATGTCTTTTTCCGGGGATACCGCATACTCCAGCTTTTGGTCATTCACATAAATTTCTGTAGCTGGTGCGTAGCCGACATTAATAATTGCCTGAGTGTCATTGGTGAGATCAGCTGTCTTACTCTCATTCTTCCCTTTAACCAATGTTTCCTGGAAAACAGACTTGCCTGTCCCATTTGAAACCCCGACCCATGTCTGGCCCAATGAAACAATCTTAACTACAAACTTATCTGTATTCTTTACTTCGTAAGTTGTATTACTTCCACTATTTGAAACCACAGTAAGTTGTTGTGCAGGCGTTTCTTCTGGTGCTTTTTCCTCTTCTGCAGGCTCTTCCTCAGTATCTCCTGCTTGATCGCCTTCATCAGTACCGTCGCCCTCATCAGCAATTTTTTCTGATTCCTCGAGCGCAGGCTTCCCTTTATCAGTTGTTGCAGGCTCCTTCGCTTCATCACCAGCATTCTGGACAATCAGATACCAAATTAATGCGGTGGCACCGATAATGAATACCCCAATTAAAATTTTTGGAAGTACATCAAAAATTTTAGAGGTGTCTGGTGAGATGCTTTTCCTCGACTGGACTCGGGAAAGCTGCTCAGGAAGCTCTTCGTGGTATGTATTGGGAATCTCGTTCTTATACTGCTCGAACAACGGGTCTGGGTCAATCCCTACCGCTTCAGCATACTGTTTGATAAAGGCGCGGACATAAAATTTACCCGGCATCATGGAATAATTCCCGTCTTCGATGCCAATAAGGTAGCGCTTTTGTATTTTCGTGATGGACTGCAACTCGTCCAGGCTGAGGCCTTTTGCTTCACGTGCTTCTTTTAAAATATTTCCTAACTCAGTCACGATAACACCTTCCAATACTGTTAAAAATCAAATCCTCCAAAATCAGAATCAGTAAACATGTGGTTTTTCTGCACCATATCGTAAACAATTTCTTCGTTCGGATCATTGCGAAGCTCAATAATATAATCAAAATCATCCAATGTGTATTCAGTATTTTGCACGAAAATATCTGGATGTTCCACTACTTTTACCGCTGGAAGCCGCATGATTTCCCTGACTAGCTGCCAATGACGTTCATTAGCCCTTCTTGTGGAAACAATCCCGTCAATGATAAATAAGTTCTCAGCGTTGTATTCATCTTCAATCAATTGATTGCGAATGGTCTGTTTCAAAAGTGTAGAAGAAACAAAAAGCCATCTTTTATTCGCACAGACGCTTGAAGCAACAACAGATTCTGTTTTGCCGACTCGCGGCATCCCACGGATTCCTATCAGCTTATGTCCGTCCTGCTTAAACAATTCTGCCATAAAATCAACGAGGAGTCCAAGCTCACTCCTTACAAACCGGAATGTTTTTTTATCATCTGCATCCCGCTGGATATATCGTCCGTGCCTGACGGCCATTCGGTCGCGCAGCTTTGGCTCTCGTATCTTGATTACTCTTATTGTATCCATTGTATTTAAAATTGACTCTAATCGCTCAATTTGGTCATCGTCTTTAGCAAGCATCAACAAGCCCCGTCTACCTTCATCCACCCCATTGATTGTGACAATGTTAATTGACAGCATCCCAAGCAAAGAAGAAATATCGCCAAGCAGTCCTGGACGGTTGATTACAATCTCATATTCCAAGTACCATTCTTTTTTATCCATCATTGCCCCCCTCTGCTATTCCGATATTTGTTTGCGACACATTTTGACATGAAATATCTAGCTTCTATAATATATGATTTTGGTTGAAGATGAAAGGAAAAACAAGCCAATTTTAAAAGCTTATTTGCCTTTTGATGGATTCCCAACTTAATGCCCCGTATCTCGTTACACCCTTAAAGTACAGCATCTCCTGAGCAAGGCAGAATGTCATTAGAGAACTTTGAATAAACTTCCTCAGAGCCAATAACAAAAAGCGCAAGCGCCTTGGTCAGCCCCGACAGGCATAAGACGAACCGCGAGGAGGCAGTTCCCCAGCCACCACAGCGAGGCTGCTGCTTGCATTACTTCCTTGCAGCCTTGCGACGTGGCGTTAGCCATTGGAGCACATGCTTCATCGAGAATGCTCCTTTGCCGGCTTATGACCCGAGGGGCTAGGCGCTGGAGCAGGATTAAGATAAATACATATACTTATCCAAAAGTTTATTATTTTAGAATTTCCTAAACAATAAAAAAAGAGAGGAATTCATACTCCCCTCTCTCAATACCAAGCTTATATTACTTGGTTCCGTTGTTTTGTACAAGCTTTACCATCATTGTCGCAATAGCATGCTGTTCATCAGGGCTTGCTACTGACCAAAGGTCTGAAAGAACTCTTTCTTGCTCATTCTTTGGATCCACATTCTTAGCAAGATAGTCCCCTATTTGGTAGGCAAGGTCGCCCATGACTTCTTTGTTCATTCCTTGGTCGTCAGCCTGGTTAAGACGATCTCCCAAGAAATCCTTCCATTGATTCCAATTATCCAGTACGGACATATTGACAACCTCCTTGTCTAAAATAGTACAAGGTTATTTTGCATACGTAAGACGTTTATTATTCATCAAGCTGGACCTTTTGAAAATTTGTCACAAAATCTTTTTATGTGTGCCAGCCTCCATTAACAGCAAGTACTTGGCCTGTTATGTAGGAAGACTTTTCTGATAGCAGGAATTCAACACTCTCTGCCACTTCACGAGGTACTCCAAGTCTTCCGGCTGGAATTTCATCCGCTATAGCATCAATCTCATCTGCTGTAAAGTCACTCAGTATCGGGGTTGATATCACTCCCGGGGCAACAGCGTTCACTCTAATACCGGAGGGTGCCAGCTCTTTGCTCAATGCTTTTGCAAAAGAAATCTGTGCTCCCTTTACCATTGAATAGGCTACTTCACAAGCCGCTCCTGTCTGTCCCCAAATAGAAGACACCATAACGATGCTCCCACTTTTTTTCTGAACCAATTTAGGTATTAACAATTTTGTCAGCAGCAGCGGAGATGTAACGTGAATTTGAATCAGCTGCTCCGCTTCTTTTTCATCCAGTTCCTCAAGCAATCCATACACAGCATTCCCTGCATTATGTACAATAGCATCCAAAGAAAAAACATTTCTTGCTACATCAAGATATCCAGTTTTAGAAGCTAAATCTGCTTGGATAGGGATATATTCACCTCCAAATTTTCGAAGCTGCTCAAGAACTGTTTGAATGCCTTTTTCATTTTTATTGTAATGTAGGTAAAGCGAAAAACCAGCTTCTGCAAGGATTAACGCAATGGCCTGCCCAAGCCCGCCGCTTGCACCAGTGATTAATGCGAACTTTTTCATTTTCATGTTCCTCTCAAAATTCTCTAATGGAAAATGCGCCGGAAAGCACCGGCGCATACATAGTAACTATTATGCTCTTCCATTATTTCTGAAACAAGCTTTTATTTCTCCTTGGGAATGACCTGGCATACGGTTAAACGCTCTTCTGCAATCAAGCTATCCGCAGCTTGCTTAATATCGTCCAATGTAAGACTTTCTAGCACGGGAACAACATCGAACAAATCCATCTCATTAAATGCATAGCGGGTAAACTGATTGGCTATATACTCAGGCGAGTTAACTGCACGTAGAAATGCACCAATTTTTTTCTTCTTCGTCCTTTCGAGACTATCTGCTGTCAAATGATTACCCGCTTTTGCTTCCATTAGCATTCCTTCAAGCTTTTCAGCAAGCAGGTCAGGTTCGTTCGTGTCGCCTCCGACCATCGCAAAGCCGAATCCGTACTCCTGCGAGTAGTCAAAGGAGAAGGTATCATCAATCAGTCCTGAACCATATAATTCAGTATAGTTTTCCGAGCTCTTGCCAAATAAAATGTCGAGCAATACATTGGTTGATAGTTCATATTTAAGCATGTCTTTCCCAGACTGGGTCGGATTTGCAGCCTTAATTCCAACAAGGCACTTCGATGTTTGGACATTCATCTTAAGAACCTGTTTCTTTTCTGCGACTTCAGTCTGCTCTTCATCAAATTTACGTTTAATTTCAGGTTTGTTTTTGTATTCTTTCCTGCTCTGGTTATCCTTGATCATGCTCATGGTTTCATCAGGGCTTACCGGACCGACAACAAACAGCAGCATATTGCTTGGGTGGTAGAAGGTTTCATAGCATTCATACAGCATATCCTTCGTAATATGGGAGATGGACTCAATCGTGCCTGCAATATCGATGCTGACAGGGTGATTTTTATACATATTCTGAATCAACCCGAAATACAGTCTCCAGTCAGGGTTATCGTCATACATCGTGATTTCCTGGCCGATAATTCCCTTTTCCTTTTCAACGGTCTTTTCGGTAAAATAGGGCTCTTGAACAAAATCAATCAGAGTCTCCAAGTTCTTTTCCACGTTTGAGGTACTTGAAAACAAATAAGCTGTTCTTGTAAAAGAAGTGAAAGCATTTGCAGATGCACCTTGCTTACTGAATTGCTGGAATACGTCCCCATCTTCCTTTTCAAATAATTTATGCTCTAAAAAATGCGCAATACCATCCGGTACCTTGACGAACTCGTCTTTTTCTGGCGGCTGGAAATGATTATCGATTGAACCATATTTAGTCGTGAATGTTGCATACGTTTTATTGAAGCCCTTTTTAGGAAGTATATATACATCCAGTCCGTTATCCAGTTTCTCGTAATACATCTCTTCCTGAAGCTGTTCAAAAATAATCTTATCCATTATTTATCCGCCTCCAATCCAGTTAAGAAGTAGATGGTATCCATTTTCACTTTATTGGCTACTTCAACGATTTCTTCCTTCGTCGTTTTGCCCATTCCTGTCAGCCAGTCATCCAGGTTGACATTTTGTTCTGAAACGACATTGTGATAAAGAACTTCTACCATCCCTCTCGCTGTATCCAGTGTTTCAAGCATCTGGTTCTCAATGACGGCTTTTGTCTGCTCTATTTCCTGTTCGGTGAAATCACCAGCTTGCATAGCCTGCATTTGTTCTCGGATGATTTTCACTGCCAATTCAAAATTATTGAACTCGATCCCCGACATCACCATCATCAGTCCTTTGTGGCTCTCAAGGCGGCTTGCTACATAGTATGCCAAGCTATTTTTTTCCCTTACGTTTAAAAACAGCTTGGAATGTGAAAAGCCACCGAAAATTCCATTGAACACCTGCAGGGCATAGTAATCGTGATCACCATAGAGGATATTGGTTCTATAGCCGATATTTAATTTACCTTGTTTTACATCTTCTTTTTCTTTTACTGTTTTTTCTTCTACATTTGCTGACGGTACTGGTTCAACTATCTTCGGTATGCGCTGTTCAAACTTCAGCAGGTTTTCAGCAATGGATTGTACCTCGTCTTCATTAACATCACCGATGATAAACAGGTCAAGCTCATCCTCAGCAAACGCCTTCTTGTAGTAAGAATAAAGATTTTGCTCATTAATTTCTGCAATATCAGCTATTTCTCCATTAACATGGAGTGCATATGGCTCCCCTGCGCACATTTCCTGAACTAGCCTGAAATTGGAGTATCTCATTTTATCATCATAAACTGCCTGGATACGCTGCTTTAGTGTCCGCTTTTCCTTTTCGACGGTTTCTTTTTCAAATGCTCCATTTTCCGCGAGTGGATTTACTAGGATCTCAGCTATTAGTTCCATACCCTTTTTCAGCAAAGGTTCAGGGTCACTTAAGAATTTTTCATTGGCAATTTCAAGTGAGAAGCTAATCACCTGATACTCACCCTTTTTTGAAACGTCTACATATAAATTTGCGCCATAGAGCTCATCTAAATAAGATCGAAGCTTTGATGTTGTTGGATATGCTTTAGAGCTGCTTTGCAGCACATATGGCAACAAAGCCCGCTTGGTAACGTCTTCGCTTGTGAGCGGTGATTTCATCTTCCAGACGATTGTATTAGTCTTGAACTTTTCTGTTTTTACTACATGGAGCTTGTAGCCTTTCATATCCTTGATTGATTCTGAAATGACAGCCATAGAAATCCTCCTTTATTTATAACACCATTAAAAGCCTTAAAACTACTCTTCTTTACTTTTTCGAGCAAACAAAACATTTATCTTATTTATGTATACGTTGTGATGCCTATAATTAATATTCCTATAAATATACTCTAACTATACCTTTCACGTTTTGTCTAATTCAAGCAATAGCCAAAGAGGCTATGATACGTGCTTGTCAAATACAGAAAAAGCTCCCCTGTGGGAAGCTTATTATTGCGTTGCGGCTGCGATTTCAACATTTGTTTCTGAATAAAAATATGTGTATCCTGTCTCAAACTTCACTTGATTCTTGCCAGCCGCCTTTGCACTGTACAATAGCTGATCAGCGTATCCGAGAAGCTTATCGGGTAATTCCTGATCTTTTGAAGATGCGATGCCGAAACTCATTGTGACAGATATGCATTCGTCACTGAAATTAGTTGTATCAAGAGTAGAATAAATGTCATCAAAAAAGCTAATTCGCTGTGTTTCACTCAATTCCGGCAACAGAAAAGCGAATTCTTCTCCTCCATATCGAAAGGCCTGTGCATCATGCTTTTCGGCAATGCCCTCGAACAACTCACCTATTCTCTTCAGAATTTCATCACCGGTTAAATGGCCGTATTGGTCATTAACCTGTTTAAAATGATCAATATCCCCCATTACAAGCATGAATTTTTGTCGCGATGAGGTAAGGAGTCTTAATTGTTCCTGAAAATGACGATGATTGTACAATCCTGTTAAATAATCAGTGAACATCAGTTCATGAAAAATTTCCTTTTGCCTAAGGTGCATTCTTTCCCTTATTACAATCAGTGACCCGAAAACTCCAACTACCCATATAAAAAATAAATTAAGGATAAATACAAAGGTCGTGAAAAACTAATGTTGGGACTGGGCCATGTATAAGAAAGAATAACCAACTGTCAAGGCAGCCGATGAGATGATTGCTCCCTTTGTCCTCCAGTAAATCGTCGCATGCATTACAAGCAAATAGGCGATTGGAAAAAGCGGGGACATGACTCCATTAGTCAGGACTAACAGCCACATAAGTGCAACATAATCGAATAAGATTCCTGCTTTTGCGAGCACGTTGAGGTACTGGTTTTCGGGTCCAATTTTTATTAGAGCAATCTGAGCTGCTGCCATGTATACAAAGCCAACCAGCAGCAGTAATGGAAAAGTTTCTTTGGTAAAATTAAGTCTGTCTGCAAGCGGTGGGAAATAAAAAACAAGCAGACCAACAACCAGGAAGATCCAGCGTAAATATGAAAAGATTTTCTCCGTTTCACGGTCATCCATATATAAGGAAAGTTTCATTTAATATAACCTCTTACTGCTGTTATTTTTAACCAACTTTTCCCTTTATTTTATCATAGTAGATTGATAGTTTCTAAAAATAATATGTTCAAAACTTCTTTATTTGGGTAGATTCCATTTAATTAAAGTAATCTTTCCACTCCTTAAAAAAAGAGGCACCTGGGATACAGGTACCTCTTTCCACTTTGAATATATCGCAATAGAAATTAACGTTTTCCACTATCAAATGTTTCACCAACAGCCTTTGGTGCCTGTGATGATTTTGAGAAAATGACTAAAGCGATCAATGTGACCACATAAGGGAAAATCTTCAATAGGATTGGCGGAATGACAGCCAATTCCGGAATTACCTGTGATACGTTGGCAATTGTACTTGCAAAGCCAAAGAAGAATGTGGCAGCCAACACACCAAAAGGTTTCCACTGTCCAAAGATCAGTGACGCTAGTGCAAGGAAGCCAAGGCCTGAAACCGTTCCAGTGAATTCACCTGCATAGGTAACGATGATCAATGCGCCGCCCAATCCGGCAAACGCTCCAGAGATTAGTACGCCACTGTATCGGACTCTTCTAACGTTGATCCCAGCAGCTTCTGCAGCCTGAGGAAATTCACCACATGATCTTAAACGAAGACCAAATCTTGTCTTATATAAAACGAATGAACTTACGAATAAAATCAGCAAGACAAACCATGTAGTCGGATATGTCTTTGTGAAAAATAAATCACCGATAATTGGAATATCAGAAAGGAAAGGAATATTTGACGGTGAAAAGCCGCTCGTGATTCGGATGTTTCCACTTCCTGTGATATTCCTTGCCAGGAAAATCGTGAGCGCAGTCGCGATCAAGTTGATCGCAGTACCACTTATTATCTGGTTTGCATTTAAATTTATACTTGCAAAAGCATGAAGCAGAGAAAAGAGCACCCCTGCCACAACGGCAGCAAGCAATCCCAGCCAAAGAACCAATGTGTTGTTATCAATTACCTCACTCATATAATGAATCGAAAGAGCGCCAGAAAAAGCACCAATGACCATTAAACCTTCAAGGGCAATATTAACAATACCGCTTCTTTCGCTGAAAAGTCCGCCTAAGGCAGTAATAAGAAGAGGAATTGTAAAGATAATCGCGTAAGGAAATATTTGTTCTATAATTGACCACATCTTAGGAATCTCCCTTCTCGACTACAGGACCACTTTTTTCTTTTTTATGTGATCTATTCTTCATGAATTTGTTCATCAAACGCTCAATCATTACACTTGTTGCAGCAAAATAAATAATGATCGCGATGATCGTATTCGCCAATTCAGGCGGGATTTCAGTCATGGCATTCATAAAGCCTGTACCTGAGTAAAGAATTCCGAATAAGACAGCGGCAAAGAATACACCAATTGGATTATTAGCACCAAGAAGAGCTACTGCAATGCCGTCATATCCTTGCGCAGGAAGAATCCCGATTTGGATACTTGATGCATTACCAGTATATAATGCAACACCGCCAAGGCCAGCAAGCGCCCCGGAAATCAGCATTGATAAAATGATATTGCGATTCACCTTCATTCCCGCATATTCAGCAGCATGCCTGTTGAAACCAACAGCCTTAAGCTCAAAACCTAAAGTTGTTTTATTAATGATAAACGAAATGATGATGACAACAATAACTGCAAGGAACAAACCCAGGTTAATGTAAGATCCATCAAACATTTCTGTTAAGAATGGAGCTCTCAGAGTAGCTGTATCTGCTAATTTCTTAGATTCAGTTTCTAGGAATTCACCCTTAAAATAAGCAGGAATGACATAATAGATTGTCCAGTAGGCAATCCAGTTCATCATGATCGTTGAAACTACCTCGTGAACGTTAAACTTTGCCTTAAGCAATCCAGGTATGAATGCCCATAATGCTCCACCAATCATACCAACAATGACCATGACAAGGAGCAGAACTGGTCTAGACAGATCATACGTTAATCCTACCGCTGAAGCCAGCAATCCGCCGATCAGCATTTGGCCTGATGCACCGATATTAAAAAGACCTGTACGAAAAGCAAAAGCAACGGAAAGTCCAGTGAAAATCAAAGGAGTAGCAGTAGCAAGAGTATTCCCGATACGCTCAAGATTTTTCAGAGCACCTTGCAGCAAATAGGAGTATCCTTCAATCGGGTTGCTGCTGATGAAAAGCATCAGGATTCCTCCGGCTACCAGTCCTAAAATAATGGAAATTAATGATACGATGGTATTTCTCATATGATTCTCTCCTTAGCCACGCCTGCCATCATTAGACCAACTTCATTTTCATTCGTTTCAGCAGCGATTACAGTACCTACGAGTTCTCCATTGTTAACAATGGCAATACGGTCCGATAACTGTAATACTTCATCGAGCTCTAATGAAATCAATAATACTGCGTTTCCTTTATCTCGATGTTCAATGATTCTCTTATGGATGTATTCAATTGACCCTACGTCCAGACCACGTGTTGGTTGAACCGCAATCAAAAGCTTAGGATCCAATTCCAGCTCCCTGCCGATAATGGCTTTCTGCTGGTTACCACCTGATAGAGTCCTTGCAATTGAAGCAGCACCCTCACCAGAACGCACATCAAAATTCGTCAGGATGTTTTGCGCATACGTTTTCATTGCTGTTGGGTTTAAGATTCCATACTTTGAGAAAGGCTGTTTATTGTATATTTGCAATACCATGTTTGATTCTAAAGTATAGTCTAGTACAAGCCCGCGTTTATGCCTGTCTTCAGGGATATGGCTCATTCCTTTTTCAAGTCTCTCGCGAATAGGGAGGTTTGTGATTTCCTGGCCGCTTACGAGGACTGTGCCCGACTCAGCCTTCCTTAATCCTGTTATCGCCTCAACAAGTTCTGTCTGGCCATTGCCTTCAACACCTGCGATCCCTACAATTTCACCTGCTCTAACTTCAAGTGAAAAATCTTTAAGACCCATTACTTTTCGATTGTTTTTCACAGATAGAGAATCTATTTTTAGTACTACCTCTCCAGGAGTACTTTCTTTCTTATCCACTTTGAATGAAACATGACGGCCTACCATCATTTCTGCAAGGCTTGCCTCACTTGCTTCAGCCACATTGACAGTGCCGATTCCTTTCCCACGGCGAATAACCGTACAGCGATCAGCTACTGCTTTAATTTCTTTCAGTTTATGAGTGATAATTATGATAGACTTTCCTTCTTTAATAAGATTGCGCATAATCTTCATCAATTCATCGATTTCCGATGGAGTAAGAACTGCTGTTGGTTCATCCAATATCAAGACATCCGCTTCACGGTAAAGCATTTTTAAAATTTCTACCCTTTGTTGCATACCTACTGAAATATCTTCAATTTTAGCGTGAGGATCTACATTCAATCCATAATGCTTTGACAATTCTTCAATTCTCTTAGCTGCTTTATCGATATCAAGTACCATACCTTTAAGTGGCTCGCTGCCCAATATGATATTTTCTGTAACGGTAAAATTTTCAACCAATTTAAAATGCTGGTGCACCATCCCAATCCCTAAGCGGTTAGCAACATTGGGATTCGTAATACGCACTTCTTTCCCATTCACTTTCACGACGCCTCTTTCAGGCTGATACATTCCGAATAAAACACCCATCAAGGTTGATTTCCCTGCACCGTTTTCCCCTAATAGTGCATGTATTTCCCCTTTTTTAAGTGTAAGGGTGACATTATCGTTGGCTACGATACCCGGAAACTCTTTCCGGATATTTAACATTTCTACAACATAACTCATAGTAGCACTCACCTTTGTAATAGACTCTATACCTTTTTAAAATAGGGAGTCCCCTATACTGGAACAGTACTTCAGGTAAAAACATTTAAAGACTTGAAAGATTGAAAAAATTCCGGCCCTTAATTTCAAATATTTACCGTTCAGACTTTTATAGACAAAAGAGACGGAAGACACCGTCTCTTTCGCTCTATTTTACTTAAACAAATCTCCTTGTTCAGCAGAGACCTTAACATCACCAGATTTAATCTTTTCGAAAACTTCCTTAACTTTGCTTGTTGTTTCTTCGCTCAAGTTAGGGTTCTTTTCAGGAAGACCGATACCATCGTTCTTAGCATCGAAAGTCAAAGTTTGTCCGCCAGGGAATTTTCCATCCAGCTCAGCCTTAACCATGTCGTAAGAAACCTGGTCAAGTTTCTTCATAGCAGAAGTCAAGATAACTGACTTGTCGCCTTCGTACTTACCATCTTCGTACTGGTCAACGTCTACACCAACGATCCAAACTTTTTCTCCAGCTTTAGCGCGGTTCTTAGCTTCATTGATCGCACCTACACCAACACCGCCAGCAGCTGTGAAGATTACATCTACGCCACGGTCATAATATTGAGCGGCAATTTGTCCGCCAGCAGCAGCGTTATCAAATGACCCCTGGTAGATTACGTTTTCTGCTTTGATTGTTACGTTTGTTCCAAGGTTTTCGTTTGCATATTTAAGACCTTGCTGGAAGCCCCAGTTGAACTTTTGTACAGCAGGGATTTCCATACCGCCGATGAAGCCTGCTTCGCCCTCTTTTAATTCAAGAGCAGCTGCAACACCCGCAAGGAAACCTGACTCATGCTCTGCAAAGAAAACAGCAACTGTGTTTTCTTTAACTACAGGGTTATAGTCTCCGTTGTGAGGGTTTCCGTCAAGGATGACGAATTTAGCATCTTTATATTTATCCTGGGCTTGGAAAACAGCCGTTTCGAACTTAAAGCCCGGTGTAACGATAAACTTGTATTCTGCATCATATAAGTTACCAATCTCTTTTAAGTATTCAGCTTCAGTAGTACCTGCTGGCTTAAGATACTTTGTGTTTACTCCAAACTCATCTTCTGCCTTTAGGATTCCTTCCCAAGTACCCTGGTTGAACGACTTGTCATCAATTGTACCTGCATCAGTAACCATACCAACTTTTAAATCGGACTTCTTGTCATTGTCGCCGCCTTTATCATCGCCGCCGCAACCAGCTAACATTGTGCCTGCTGCCAAAAGCAATGACATTACCAAACCAAATTTACGCTTTTTCAAGGTTTGTACCCCCCAGAGAATGTTTGTGGATTTCGCAGGAATGTTCTGAAAAACCATTCAGTTAGCGTTTTCATTTCCTTAAAAAAATTAAACTCTTTTTCTAAGGACATGAAAACTGAACTTATCGGCTTTAAAATAGTTGACCGAATAAAGGATCGGCACGTCGTTTTCATCGAAATGCATCTGCTTTAAAACTAGCAGGGCAGTTTCAGGATCACATTCAAGAATGGGAGAAATCTTCTCATGATAGCCAATTGGCTCAATCTGGGCAACTGCGTATGTAATTTTCCTGTTCGATTTAATCTCGAGCAGATGAAGCAATGATTCATCTTCATGAGAGAAATCGCCTGGCAGGATTTTCTCGGGAATTTTGTCTAAACAATAGACAACCGGTTCCCCATTGGCAGTCCTTACCCTTTCAATCAGAGTGATTTCGTCATCCATCGAACATGAGAAACGGCGGATATCCTCTTCGGTAGGCCCGGTAGTCGTTGAATTTAAGAAGATTGTTCCAGGCGTCATCCCTGCCTGCTCAATCATCGCCGTCACACTGTTAAGCTGTTCGATACCTGATGAAAACAGCGGTTTGGGATTCACAAAGGTTCCAACTCCATGCCTGCGGATAATGACGTTTTCTTCTTCAAGAATACGCAAAGCTTCGCGGAGTGTTGCCCTGCTAACTCCAAGCTGTTTGGCAAGATCAAATTCAGAGGGGAGTTTTTCTCTTTCTTTATAAACACCCTTTTGAATATCTTGCTTCAGGTGATCAATTACTTGTAAATACAGGTGCCGGTTATCTGACTTGATCGACATGAGGCTTCCTCCAACCTTTTTGCTCAAAGACATCAGACATCTGATGTATAGCATTCCTACTAATCGAAAATACTATAACACTTTTTTTAACATAAATAAATAGCGTTTCAACATTTTGTCGAAAAAAGCTAAGATATACAGATTTGCCATTTTTTCCGGTACCAAAAGACTATATTTTTGGTATAATTATATTTTGAAAGCGTTTTTAATAGTATGACATTATTATTTTCATCTGATATGAAGGAACTACAAAAATATAAAAAGCCGGACTAGCTTGTCCGGCTTTTTCCACTTGTGTTTAGTTTTCAACTTATGCTTCCTCTGACTTTGCAACCAGCACATTCCTTGGCTTGCTTCCCTCGTAAGGACCCACTACTCCTCGCAACTCCATTTCATCTATCAGCCTTGCCGCTCTGGAATACCCAATCCTAAACCTTCTCTGCAGCATGGAAACAGACGCGGTTTGCATCTCGACAACAAGGTCCACTGCATCACCATATAAATCATCATCTACTTCTGATGTGTTTTCAGGGATATCCTCAGGAATCATTTCTTCCTGATACTGCGCCTTCTGCTGTCCTATTACATAGTTGACGACTTCTTCTACCTCTTCATCTGACAGGAACGCTCCTTGCACCCTTACAGGCTTGGAAGCCCCAACAGGCAGGAACAGCATATCCCCTCTGCCTAAAAGCTTTTCTGCGCCGCCCATATCAAGAATGGTGCGGGAATCGGTCATGGAAGATACAGCAAAAGCAATCCTCGAAGGAATATTGGCCTTAATTACACCAGTTATGACATCGACAGACGGACGCTGGGTAGCGATGATCAAATGGATTCCTGCTGCACGTGCCATTTGCGCCAGACGTGTGATTGAATCTTCTACATCAGAAGATGCTACCATCATTAAATCAGCAAGCTCATCCACGATGACGACAATAAAAGGAAGCAATGGCTGTTTCGCCTCTTCTTCACTGTTGTATCTTTTAATATATTCGTTATAGCCTTCTATATTTCTAGTACCCGTATGCGAGAAGAGTTCATAGCGCCTTTCCATTTCGTTGACCACTTTCTTAAGAGCCTGGGAGGCTTTCTTCGCATCCGTAACGACAGGAGCCAATAAATGTGGAACACCATTGTAGACATTCAATTCAACCATTTTTGGGTCAATCATCATCAGCTTAACCTCGTGAGGTTTTGCCCTCATGAGAATGCTTGTGATAATGCCATTGATACAAACACTTTTACCGCTGCCCGTTGCGCCGGCTACGAGTAAGTGGGGCATTTTATTTAACTCAGCCAGTACCGCTTCGCCCGTGATATCTCTGCCTAATCCAATCTGCAGCTTCGATCCTGGCTTATTATGCTGCTTCGAATCGATTACTTCTCTTAATGAAACCATTGCTACTTCAGAATTTGGGACTTCAATACCTATAGCCGATTTCCCGGGAATCGGCGCTTCGATCCGGATATCCTTGGCTGCAAGTGCAAGTGCCAGGTCATCATTCAAGCTCACTATTCTGCTGACTTTTACCCCTACATCTGGATGTACCTCATACTTAGTAACAGCAGGCCCAAGATGTACCTGTGTAACCCTTGCTTTTACACCAAAGCTCTGAAAAGTCCTTTCAAGCTTAGCTGCATTTGCATGGATTAATTCGTACTCTCCACTTTGGTCTGTTTTATTTGGAAGCTTTAAGATACTTAATGGCGGCAGCTCATATGCAGTATTTTCAACTTCGGTAAAAGTAATTGGCTGCTGCAGCTCTTCACCTTCATCCTGATTATCCTTTTTAGGCTTTTCAGGTTTAGAAGACGGCTGGTTGGCCTCCGGACTTGAATATGCACGTTCGGCAAAACTTGAAATGATTGGTTCTGGTGCTGATGGTTCATCTGCCAATTCAACAGTACGGTGCACAGGTTCTTCTGTGACAGGCACCTGACTGCTTGTTCTTTCCGTTTGGCGTGCTTCTCGCCTAGCCGAGCTCTTCTGCTGTTGATTCTCTTTCCATTGCTTAAGGTCCTCAATAAATGAGTTCCATTGGTCCTTAACAAAACCGCCTATTGGCACAAGGATTTTCCCTGCTGCCTCGCCGAATGTTTTGCCAGTAACAAGTATAGTACCAATGATAATTAACACAAAAGCAACAAGCTGGGATCCAGCTGCATCGAACAAATAATAAAATAGCGCAAACATGATCGCGCCAATCATCCCGCCGCCAAGATCCGTTGTGCTTGTTTCACCTTTCGCTTCCATGACAAATAAATCAAAGGTATTTTTTATGACACTTGGATTCTCGAATTTTCCGCCATTTGACAATAGCTCAAACAACGTGACATGACTTAACAACAATATTGCACTTACAATCAAATATGTACCAATTAACTTCGTATGAAAGATAAATGGAAGACTTCGTTTCCACATAATATAAATGCTGAAGACAACGAGCCCAATCAGGTTGAGCATAAACCATTCCCCTGAAAAAAAGCGGAAAAACATTACGGTCGCTCTTCCAACAGCACCAAGATCAGCCATCGCAATGATGGACAATGCAAGCAGTGCTAATCCGGCAAGTTCATATTGAACGGTAGTTTTTAAAGTATTATTTTTCTTTTTGGATTGCCGTCTTTTCTTTTTGGCCATTTTATCACCTTATATTTATAACTTCACTAACAGCATAATCATTCATACCTTTTCTCAAACTTCAATAAGAAGAAAAGCAGCCATATTCGGCTGCTAATGCTGAGTGTATCCATATTATATCATATTTGCCAGTTTAACTGGGACAATCCTTTGGACTAAGAAAGTGAAATTTTCGATCCTGGCATGCATCCTGGCTCCATAAAATGGTTCGGATCCGTGCTCATCACTCGTATCACTCGATATTCATGGTTTTCTGTCCATTCTGCCATAACCGGTATGCCATTATACGTTATCATGACCTGGTTTACCGGTTCCTCTGCGGATGGCGGAAATACCTGTTCATGAGGCATCATTGTATAAAGGATCATTGCACAATCACTTCGTTCTTTTGTTTGTTTAAGTCTATTAGTTCATTGAGTTTCTTCATTGCCTGCCCGATGCCGCCTACTGCATGGATTAAACCTGATTGGACAGCATCATTGCCGATGACATTTGTCCCAATGTCCCTTGTCAAATTCCCCTTAGCAAACATTAAATCTTTAAATGTTTCCTCAGTAATATTGGAATGTTTTGTAACAAAGTTTACCACTCGCTCTTGCATTTTGTCCAGATATTCAAAGGTCTGCGGAACGCCAATGACCAGTCCAGTCAGGCGTATCGGATGAATAGTCATTGTCGCGGTTTCCGCGATAAAGGAATAATTACATGATACCGCAATGGGCACACCAATTGAATGCCCGCCTCCTAGAACCAATGAAACAGTCGGTTTTGAAAGTGAAGCTAGCATCTCAGATATAGCCAAGCCTGCTTCAACATCACCGCCAACTGTATTTAAAATAACTAGCAAACCTTCAATATTAGGATTTTGCTCGATTGCAACAATCTGAGGAATCAAGTGTTCATACTTTGTTGTTTTATTATGGGGTGGCAGCTGCATATGCCCCTCAATTTGACCAACTATCGTCAGACAATGAATTTTTGAATCCTGCGAAAGCTGAGGCACATTTGTTTGACCGAGCTGCTGGATTTTTTCAAGCAGACCAGAGGATTTATCTTCCTTCTGGGTATCTTGGCTTTCCTGGTTATCTGAATTTTCGATATTAATTTCCTTTTCCATCCATAAATGCTCCCTTCAGGCATGATAATGTTAGTATGAACATCATCCACATTTTCATTCGGCATAGTATGGCAGGAATCAATCGCAGATTTTATTTATTCAACTATTACTGTTTATCCTTACTCTCGAATTCACAAGTTAAACACATTCATTTCGCAGATTTTCCCTGCATGTTACATAACCAAAGGCATTTTTAAAGCACAATGTTGATTTTATCACCTGTTGATTGGAGCGGAGGGCACTCGACTCCTCCGAAAATGCTAACGCATTTCCATCGTGCGTGGGCAGATTCGAGGAAGCTGTTCAAAGTCCTGCGGGAGCAGCGGCCAAGGTGAGACCCTGCAGGTGCACAGCGGCGAGCAGGCTCACATGACGCCACGCGGAAAGCGAGTTCCTGGAGTGGAAATCAACAGTTAAGGTTAACAGAGCCTAACCAAAATAAAAAGCACTGGTGAAAACCAGTGCTTGCTCTTCTGCTATCTCACTTCCATAATGATCGGCATGATCATCGGTCTTCGTTTTGTTTTATCGAATAAATAGTGGTTTAAAGAATCACGGATATCTTGTTTCATACTTGTCCAATCAAATGATTCCTTGGAAAGATTCTTTTCAACGATTTCCCTAACAAGTGTAGAGGAATCGGTCATTAGTTTTTCTGATTCACGCACATACACAAACCCTCTTGAGATGATCTCTGGTCCGGCAGCAATTTTTCTGTTAGCCTTGTTAAGTGTAACCACAACGATTAACACTCCATCCTGTGACAGAAGCCTTCGGTCACGGAGAACGATATTGCCAACATCCCCAACCCCAATTCCATCAATCAGGGTGTTTCCTGCAGGTACACGTTCTGTTGAATGGATTTTGCCGCCAGCTATTTCGATCACATCTCCACGCTCAGGAATATAGATATTTGCTTCATCAATACCACAGGCCATCGCGACTTTTTTGTGAGCCTTCAGCATATTATATTCACCGTGGACAGGAATGAAAAATTTCGGGTTCATCAGGTTGATCATAAATTTTAATTCTTCCTGGCTTCCATGGCTGGAAACCTGAACACTTCTTTTGCCTGACACTACTGAGGCCCCTGCACGGTAAAGCATATCAATGGTTTTATATATGAATACCTCGCTTCCCTTTAATGGTGAAGCTGCGATCAAGACAGTATCCCCTTCCTGGATATTTACCTGAGGATGGCCCTGTTTAGCCATTTTTTGCAGAGCCTCAATGGGCTCGCCCTGGCTGCCGGTAGTTAAGATGACGATTTCATTATCGGGATATTTTTCTATTTCTGTAATGGGGATGATCAAATCATCCGCAACCCTTAAATAACCTAGTTCAAGCGTTATATCATAAACTCTTTTCAGACTTTTGCCGACAACCGCCACTTTTCGGCCATCATGCTGGGCACTGTCAAAAAGATGCTGGATCCTGTTGATATCAGAGGCAAAGCATGCCGCAATAATCCTTCCCTGTGCGTTGTAGAAAACAGTTTTTAATTCCTCGACCACAGTTGCTTCCGATGGGGTATAACCAGGCTTTTCAGCATCTGTACTATCTGATAAAAGGCATAATACACCTTTCTCCCCGATAGTGGCCATTTTACCAATTTCGGACTTATATAAAGCAGTAGCTGCCTGGTCGAATTTAAAATCACCAGTATGTACGATTGACCCTTCTGATGTATTAATGCTTACACCGACCGAATCAGGGATACTATGATTTGTTTTGAAGAAAGATACCGTTACCTTTCCAAAGTCGAGTATCGTTTCAGAGTTAATTTCCCTGAAGTCAACTGCCCCTGAATACTCCTGTTCTTTCATCTTTTCTCTCGCAAGTGCAAGTGTAAGTTTGGTGCCAAACACAGGTACATTCATCTTCCGAAGGACATAAGTCAATGCCCCCATATGATCTTCGTGTCCATGAGTAAGGAAAATTGCTTTAACTCTTTCATTGTTTGCTGTTAAATAGGTAAAATCGGGAATGACAATATCAATTCCAAGCATTTCATCCTCAGGGACCATCAGACCAGCATCTACTACAAATATGTCTTCATCCACTTCGGTGACATACATGTTTTTGCCGATTTCCCCCACGCCACCAAGTGCGATGATTTTAATATTCTCATTTTTATTCGTATTCAAATTTACGCTCCTCCAATGTGATATGGGCCGACCGTGACCAATTAAAATCATTATACTTGATGCAAGAAAATCTTTACAACTTTATTCTCCAGAGGCTTAGCAGACTGCACTGTAAGCAATATTGAACTAGTGTATTACTTATGAAATCAATTCAAAAGGGTAAAAAACGCACATCGACATGTTATAGGGAAAGCTTACGAGAACCATTCATAAGGAAAAATCCGAAGCGAGTTGTTATGAGGGAGCCTACGAGAACAACTCA
>NZ_JBALSS010000001.1:42489-42622 GCF_036967045.1 Bacillus sp. JJ1609
CTCAAATGGAAAAACTCGCAGCGAGTTGTTATCAGGGAGCCTACGAGAACAACTCAAATGGAAAAAATCGCTGCGAGTTGTTATGGGGAAGCTTACGAGAACAACTCATAAGGAAAAACTCGCTGCGAGTTGT
>NZ_JBALSS010000001.1:42756-137374 GCF_036967045.1 Bacillus sp. JJ1609
ACGAGAACAACTCATAAGGAAAAGTTCGCAGCAAGGTTTTATGTGAACCTTTCGAAAAAAATTCAAAAGTAAGAATCGGGTGAAATATCCCCCTTCTTTTCCCCTTTTTTCCTTCGAGCACACTATAACGTGAAAAAAAACTTTTTTTCATTTACCGATTCAATCGCAAGAAACACATTCAGAGGAAAATTAGATTTAGGAATAATACCAATAATAAAAAAACCAACCTTAAAGTTAAAGGTTGGTTTAATAATTCATTAAGAGAATAATTTTGCTATTGCACTTCGTTCTTGTTCTGTTAAAGGTACCATCGGCAATCTTACTGAGCCAACATCCAGGCCCTTAAGCTGCAATGCAGTTTTAACAGGGCCCGGGCTTGGAGCTGCAAAGAGTCCCTGCATGATTGGCAGAAGGCGCTGGTGAAGTTTTGCTGCATCAGCATTCCTTCCACTCAAGAACGCATCTACCATGGCTTGCATTTCATTTCCAATCACATGGGAGGCGACAGATACAATTCCGACACCGCCAATTGCAAGGACAGGCAGAGTTAGGCCGTCATCCCCGCTGTAAAGAAGGAAATCATCTGGAGTTTCGGCAATGATTTTCGTCATGGCATTCAAATCGCCGCTGGCTTCCTTAGCCGCTACGATATTCGGAATTTCCGCCAGTTTAATAATCGTTTCCGGATGGATATTGACTACGGATCTTCCCGGAATGTTGTAAACCATAACAGGGAGAGATGTTGCCTCAGCTGCTGCTTTAAAGTGCTGATATAATCCTTCCTGGTTGGGTTTGTTATAGTATGGCGCAACAATCATGATAGCGTCCACACCAAGCTGTTCAGCTTTTTTTGTCAATTCAATGGTAGCATAAGTGTTGTTGCTCCCTGTCCCTGCAATGACAGGTACTCGCTTATCAACAACTTTTACTACATGCTGGAATAGAGCGATTTTTTCCTCTTTAGAAAGGGTTGGAGATTCTCCTGTTGTACCTGCTACTACGAGGGAATCAGTTCCATTGTCAATCAAATGGTTTACTAGCTGTGTAGTTTTTGCGAAATCAATGTGCCCCTTGTGGTCAAATGGGGTTACCATTGCTGTAGATATTCTTCCGAATTGAACCATTCTGTTCACTCCTCTTCTCTCTGGCTTCTACGGCCGGTCGGCACCTACTGAGCCTCCGGCAGTAAAAACAAGATAATCACTTTAAATATCATGGCGCTCAAATTCTGCTTTTTCTTCATCAAGCTGGAATGCATCATGCAAACCATTTACAGCCTTGCTGAGATCATCTTGCTTCACGAGCACCCAAATTGTTGTATGGCTGTCTGCAGACTGCAGAATTCGGATTCCTTTTTCAGAAAGCGCAGTAACAATTTTCGATGTTACACCAGGCACACCTGCCATGCCCGCTCCAACAACTGAAACTTTCGCACAGTTTCTCTCAATCTGTGGAATATGCCCCAACCCCTCAAGCACCTTTGCTGCACGGCTGGTCATTTCATCAGAAACAGTGTATACGACGCCATTTGGTGAAATATTGATAAAATCGACACTGATGTTTTCATTAGCCATGGCTTTGAAAACTTCAGATTGGAGATTGTATTGATCTTTTTTCGCAAACACCTTAATCTGGCTTACATTGGAAACATGTGCAATTCCAGTTACCGGGCGCTCTTTGATATCGGTACCTTTATTTTCACGGTTTAAAGACGTCACAAGCGTACCGGGACTTTCAGAATAAGTTGACCTGATCCTGATTGGAACTTTGGCTTGCATGGCAATCTCCACTGCACGCGGATGGATAACCTTGGCACCCTGGTATGCCATATTGCACACCTCAGTATACGTGACAACTGATAGAGGTCTAGCATTTTCGGCAATTCTCGGATCAGCAGTCATGATGCCTTCTACATCTGTAAAAATATCAATCCATTCGGCATTCAAAGCTGCACCTAGCGCAGCTGCGGACGTATCACTGCCGCCCCTGCCAATCGTTGTGATGTCACCATTTTTAGCTGAGCCTTGGAAACCTGCGACAACAACTGCATCCACCTGCTCCAATTCACGGAGAAGCCGATCGCATTTCATGTCTAGAATCCTTGCATTCGTATGCTCGTTGTTTGTCCTAAACCCTGCCTGGGATCCAGTAAGAGCGGTCGCACTGATTCCGTTTTCCAGAAGCATATTGGAAAAAACCACACTGGAAATCGTCTCTCCGCAAGAGAGGAGCAGGTCATGCTCCCGCTTGCTGATCAAACTGTTATTGCCTCCGATCATGCTTAAAAGCGTATCTGTTGCGTAAGGATCGCCTTTCCTTCCCATCGCGGATACTACAACGACAGCTTTATAACCTTCTGAAATCGCCTTTTTAATATGGCTCATGGCGTGACTTCGGCTTTCCTTATCACGCACAGAAGTGCCGCCAAATTTTTGAACGATTATTTTCATCGTAACACCTCAAGAGTTTCTGTCATTAATTCAGGTAAATTTTTACTTATTTTACTATTCCAAGCTCAACAAGGCTCTCAGCAATTTGAACTGAGTTCCATGCTGCACCTTTTAGCAGATTATCGGAAACGACCCACATATGGAAGCCTTTATCGTTATCGAGATCTTTCCTGATCCTGCCAACGAATACATCGTTTTTGCCTACACAGAAGGCAGGCATAGGATAAAGCTGCTGTTCAGGATCATCCTGCAGGACGACTCCTGGAGCATTTGCCAATAATTCTTTTACCTGGGCAGCAGTTACTCCGCCCTGACCCACTTCAAAATATACTGATTCAGAATGGCCAGTGCCTACCGGCAGGCGGACACATGTTGCAGCCACTTGAAGCTCTGGCATGTGCATGATTTTCTTTGTTTCGTTAATCATTTTCATTTCTTCATATGTGAAACCATTATCCACAAACGTATCGATCTGCGGGATGGCATTGAACGCGATTTGATAATGATTATCTGCAGATTTTACAGGCAGGATTTTCGGTTCATACTGGTCGCCGTTGAGGATTGCCTGAGTCTGTTCTTCAAGCTCCTGTACTGCAGCTGCTCCAGCACCAGAAACAGCCTGGTACGTAGAGACGATGATTTTCTCAAGGCCAAAGTTCTGGCGTAAAGGTTCTAATGCAACAACCATCTGGATTGTTGAGCAGTTTGGATTCGCGATGATTCCATTATGGGAATGCAGGTCTGCCTCGTTCACTTCTGGCACTACAAGCGGAATATTCTCATCCATCCGGAAAGCACTTGTGTTATCGACTACTATAGCACCACGCTTAACCGCTTCTGGTGCCAAAGCCTTTGATACACTTCCTCCAGCACTGAAAAGAGCGATATCTACTCCTTCAAAGCTTTCAGGCTTTGCTTCCTGAACAGTTATTTCATTCCCTTTATAAGTAACCTTTGTTCCAGCTGATCTTGACGATGACAGTAATAATAGTTCTGACACAGGAAAATCACGATTCTCAAGTGTCTGGATCATTTGCTGACCGACTGCTCCTGTTGCTCCAACCACTGCTACTCTGTAACCTTTTCTCTCTGACATTGCTGTTTCCCCTTCCACTACGAATATCGTTTTTTAATCCGGCTTTTACCGGCTGGTTGTAATATAAGTATAAAACGGCGGTTCATACGAAATAACCGCCTTGTTTATTATCCTATATTTTATCATAATCAATCATTAAGGAAAGAAACATTTTGCTTCACTGCCGGAGAAAAGCGTTACCAGATTTAACTATCCTTGTATCGCTCAACAAGTACTGGCTGTATTTGGCTTCCATTCATTGCCGAAATGATTGTTTCTGATAGCATTCCCATCCTTGCTACCATTGAATTTGGTTTTTTAACAGGATCATCCTGACCAAATGGAATGAAATAAATATTTTTCGTTGCCATTAGTCTCATAAGATTTACCCCGTTCAGCCCCAATGCATCATTAGTGGAAATACCAAGGACTACAGGCATGCCATTTCGCAGTGTCGCTTTAGCTGCCATCAGAACTGGTGAATCAGTCATTGCGTTCGCAAATTTACTCATTGAATTTCCTGTTAATGGGGCTATCACCATGCAATCAAGCGGAATTTTAGGGCCAAGGGGTTCTGCTTTTACAATTGAATCGATTACTTTATTACCTGTCAATTCTTCAATTCGGTGTACCCAGTCTTCACCCTTGCCGAAACGTGTTTCTGTATTTTGCACGGTGAAAGTAACAACCGGCAAAACTTCGGCTCCTGCATTCACCAGCTTTTCAATTTCCGGGAAGACTGCATCATACGTGCAGTGGGATCCAGTTAAACCAAATCCGATCTTCTTACCTTGTAAACTCATGCTTCTTTCTCCTTTCGGTCATTAAAGTCTTCCATAAGCAGCTGAGAAAGAACGTTAGCTAAAATTTGTCCAGCAGTCTTCGGTGCTACGATTCCTGGCAAACCAGGAGCAAGCAATGCCTTAATTCCCCGCTTTTCTGCATAGCGAAAATCCGTTCCACCTGGTTTAGATGCAAGGTCAATGATTAAAGTATGAGCTGGCATCCTTGAAATCACAGAAGCATTTACGATTAGATGCGGTATCGTATTGATACAAATGTCTGTATCCCTGACAGCACTGCCTAAATCAGTTAGATGGAAAGGTTCAAGTCCCATTTCCGCAATCCTTGCGATATGCTCGCTTTTTCGCGCTCCAACCTTCACTTTGGCACCAAGTGCATGAAATGTACGTGCTACACTCATACCGACTCGGCCAAGACCGAGGACAGCTACCTTAGATCCGTGGATTGTGAAGTCTGTATGCTGGATGGCCATCATGATCGTGCCTTCCACTGTTGGAATAGAGTTATAGATCGCCACATCATCACGTTCAAATAGCTGCACGAGTTTGCGGTCGGCCTGTTTGGTAATTCCAGTCAAATATGCATTGCTAATGCCTGAATAAACCGTGCAATGTGCCGGAGTACGTTCAAGCATTTCTTTAATAAGCACTACCTTTTCATTCGAGAATATCGTCTCGACCTGCCCTTCCAGACTTGTTCCTGGAACTGGCAATACCAAAGCATCCTGGACTGAAAAATCCACTTCATCTATCTTTTCTTTTGAGGCACCTGTAAAAGCATGATCCAACTGCTCGAAGCCTATTAAAGAAAGCTTTGCATCAAGCTCTGTCAGCTTGCGAATAATCTCCAGCTGTCTCGCATCACCGCCAATAACCGCGATTTGCATACCTGTCAGCATGAGAACAATCACCTTCTTTTCCATTAATCCTGGAATAAATATCAATCATTTAGAACTACTTCAACATCATATGTATCTACCTAGAAATAGGTGAGTTTTCCACAAAAAAGAAAAGCTGCCCGAGCTGAAGTTGGACAGCGTGGTAAATAGTTTTTTTAGTGCTCGTTTGATGAGTTTCATTATTCAATTATGAAATCGACTAAACTAAGGAACTTCCCCAGCATTTTCGAAGAGCCAATTAACAGGGCTATTAAAATTATTTTGGTTTTGGCACCTGTTGATTGGAGCGAAGGGTACTCGACTCCTCCGAAAATGATAACGCATTTCCATCGTGCGTGGGCAGATTCGAGGAAGCTTTTCAAAGTCCTGCCGGATCATCGGCCCAAGTGAGACCCAGGTAGAAAGGGGCCGCCAGAAGGACCATTTTACCTCGCAGGAGCAAAGTGACGAGGAAGTTCACTGGATGCCCCGCGGAAAGCGAGTGCCTGGAGCGAAATCAACAGTCTAATTTTACAAAGCAAAAAAAAATAAGCCAGCATGGCAGCTGGCTTTCATTCTTCTTCATCTGGTATATCAATAATAATCATGTCGGCCCCAATCTTTTTTATATGCCTCCATGGTACCCTTACTTCACCGCCCTGCTTACGCAATCCGAACCACTTTAGCGATGGAATAATCAAGGCCTCAATCTGACCTGTTCTTTCATTGATTTCCAAATCTGTCTGCCCGAGGATTCCCAATCTTTCAGCCCTTTTTACATCGACAATTTCCTTTCCGCCAAGTTCACTTAATTTCATCGTGCCCTCCCGAATCTTTGTCCTTACTATATATGTATCGATGAACGCGCTGATTTAGAATACCCAACTATATAAAAAGGCACTGCGGAACATCGCCAACATAAAAAACAGCAGCTTCCTCAGGAAGCTGCTGTACGAATTATACTTTTGGCAATTCGCCATCCGGGCTGATCAGTGCAACAGAATAGTTGTCTGTAAAGATGCTGTTAGCCATACTATCAACACTATTCTTAGTCACCTGGTCAATTTGTTCAACTATTTCATCTAGTGATCTGTGCCTTCCAAGCAAAAGTTCATTCTTACCGTTTCTGCTCATGCGGCTGTTAGTGCTTTCCAGGCTGAGCATCAGGCTGCCTTTTAGCTGTTCCTTGCTGTTGTTAAGCTCTTTCTCGGTAATGCCATCAGCGGTCAGTTTTGAAAGTGTCTCTTGAATCGTCTCGTATAATACATCGAGCTGTTTTGCTCCAGTGCCTCCATAAATTGTTACAATCCCACTGTCAAGGTAAGCTGAATGGTAGGAGAATACTGAATAGGCAAGACCGCGCTGTTCACGAACATCCTGGAACAAACGGCTGCTCATGCTGCCTCCTAGGACATTATTAAGGACAATCAGACTGTATACATCCTTATGGCCGATTTGCAACCCTTCAAAGCCAAGGCAAAGGTGCGCCTGCTCGGTTTCTTTTTTGCGCGAAATCTTATTTGCATGGAATCCTGGCTTTACATGTTCAATTTTTTCTTTGCTAGCCTCATATGAGCCAAAGAATTCCTCTGCATTCTTAATGAAGGCTTCTGGGACGTTTCCTGCAATCGAAATGACCACGTTTTCCGGAGTATATGTTTCATGCATATACTGCTCCAATTTTTCTCCCGTAAATGTTTGGAGCGTTTCCTCTGTTCCTAAAATCGGATAACCAAGCGGATGCTCGTTGTAAATTGCCTTGCTGAGCAAATCATGCACGATATCATCAGGTGTATCTTCATACATTTTAATCTCTTCATTTACTACGTTTTTCTCTTTATTCAATTCTTCAGCAACAAAAGTGGAATTGAAGAACATGTCAGCTAAAACTTCTAATGCAAACTGTGCATGATTGTCCAGAACCTTTGCATAGTAGCAAGTATATTCTTTTGATGTGAACGCGTTTACCTGTCCGCCTATGCTGTCGAACGATTCAGCTATCTCCCTTGCAGATCTTGTCTTCGTTCCCTTAAAGAACATATGCTCAAGGAAATGTGAGATTCCGTTATTCTCTGGATTCTCATTACGTGATCCTGTTCCAATCCATACTCCGATTGCGACAGAACGAACAGTAGGGATTTGTTCAAGGACGATTCTTACACCGTTTTGGCATGTATATTTCTTAATCAATTATATTCCTCCTCTGGAACCTGCTGCTAAAAATACTGCATTTAATAAGTATAGTTCATTTATCTTACTTTTTCCAAATACAAAGCTATTCTTTCATTTTTTTTGCCAATACCCTATTTTCACTCAACATATCTGAAACTGTCCCAATTTGCATATCTTTATCCTTTATTTGAATGATTAATTGTTCAAGAGAAGCTGCTGTAGATTCGGTTGGATGCATCAAAATTAACGCCCCATTATGGACCTTACCCATTACCCTGCTAATCAATTTTTCAGGTGAAGGTTTTTGCCAGTCAATCGTATCAACGCTCCACATTACGGTACCTAACTTATGCGCAGCAGCAATTTGGACTACTTCTTCCTTATAAGATCCGCTTGGGGGAGCAAACCACTTTGTTTGTACTCCTGTTACAGCCTCTATAACATCATTGGTTTTTTTGATTTCTTCATTAATTTCCGGAGCGGAAAGCTGCTTCATGTTTGGATGGGTAAAGGAATGATTGCCAATTTCGTGTCCAGCCTCGGCAATCATTTTAGCCATTCCCGGGTTATTTTTTACCCAGCGTCCCTCGAGAAAGAAACTGGCTGAAACGTTATATTTTTTAAGCGTAGCCAGCATTCCTGACAAATATTCATTTCCCCAGGCTACATTAATGATGAAACTGACCATCGGTTTTTCTGGGTGGCCTTTATAAATAGCCATTGGCGGAAGATCAGATAAATGGACATCCGGAGATATTTGTTTGTAAACAAGCTTATCCGGGTTAAACTCGCCATCCTTTTTCATCTTTTTATAGGAATCCTCTATATCCACTTTCAGTCCATTATAGCCGGGTATGGCTTTCCACACCGGATCCTTCCTTGCATTTGAAGGCTCCACTTCGTACTCCTTCGCTTTCTCTTCAATTTCTCTAATCAACGAATGCTCCTGTCCAGAAACAGGCACAGCATCAGTTTTAAGGTTAGCAACATATGTATTGGAATATGGATTGTTAACTGAGAGCCAGGCTCCAATTATCAAAACTGAAATTAACATAATCTTTCTCATATTTCTATCCTCCCTTTAATAAGCTATATAAGTTGATGGCTCAGTTTGTTGTTTTTAGCAGGTGGAAAGCGAGCGCCTGGAGCGGAAATCTACAAACACAGCTAAGTGAATACTGCATCTAAAAAGCAACAACATGAGCAACAAAAGCCTTATTAAAAAATATGAAACCGGAGGACAAGGTAGAACGAAAGGTATGAACCTCAATAAGAAAAATACATATAAAAAGGCCAGGGTTGCCCCTGGCCTTTTTTAATCATTATTCTTTTTCAGCCTTCTCACGCTGCTCTTTTAAAACCGCTTTACGTGAAAGATTTACTCTTCCTTGTTTATCGATTTCAGTAACCTTCACAAGAATTTCATCCCCAAGCTTCAAGATATCTTCCACTTTTCCAACTCGCTCTTCAGCTAGTTCGGAAATGTGTACAAGTCCATCTTTACCTGGGAAGATTTCAACGAAAGCACCAAATTTTTCGATGCGGCGTACTTTACCAAGGTACATCTCTCCGACTTCAACTTCGCGGACGATGTCTTCAATAATTTTCTTAGCCTTTTGAATCATTTCTTCATCAACTGAGCCTATAAATACCGTACCATCTTGTTCGATATCGATTTTTACGCCAGTTTCTTCAATGATTTTATTGATCTGTTTTCCGCTTGGTCCAATGACATCACGGATTTTATCCGGCTTAATCCACATTGAAATAATCTTAGGTGCATATTTAGATAGCTGTTCGCGTGGTTCTTGAATAGTAGCTAGCATTGAATCAAGAATTTGCATACGGCCGATTTTTGCCTGCTGCAATGCTTCTTCAAGAATCTGGCGTGATAAGCCTTCAATCTTGATATCCATCTGCAATGCTGTAACACCTTTTGACGTACCTGCTACTTTAAAGTCCATATCACCCAAATGATCTTCCATCCCCTGGATATCAGTCAGGATTGAATAGTGCTCTCCTGATTTAATAAGACCCATTGCAATACCAGCAACTGGTGCCTTAATTGGCACACCAGCATCCATCAAAGCTAATGTACTTGCACAAATACTAGCCTGTGAAGTAGAACCGTTTGATTCAAGAACTTCTGAAACCAGGCGGACAGTATAAGGGAAATCTTTTTCATTTGGAATCACAGGTTCAAGAGCTCTTTCACCTAATGCTCCGTGCCCGATTTCACGTCGGCCTGGACCCCGGATCGGGCCAGTTTCACCAACTGAGAATAACGGGAAGTTATAGTGGTGCATAAAACGTTTTTCTTCCTCGATTCCAAGTCCATCAAGGATTTGCACATCACCCATTGCTCCAAGCGTACAAATGCTCAAAGCCTGTGTCTGTCCTCTAGTGAACAATCCTGAACCGTGAGTTCTAGGAAGCAATCCAACCTCAGATGAAAGCGGGCGGATTTGCTCTAATTTACGTCCATCTGGACGGACTTTATCTTCAGTGATCAAACGGCGGACTTCGCCTTTGACGATTTTATCAAGGATTTGTTTAACCATTTTAAACTTGTCTGCGTCGACTTCCTGCTCTTCATAACGAGCAACAACGGCATTTTTCACTTCTTTGATTGCGTCTTCGCGTGCATGCTTCTCTTGCACCTGGATGGCAGCCAGCATATCTTGTTCACAAATTCCGCGAACTTCAGCTTCAAGTTCTTTGTCGATCTCATAAAGAGTGATTTCTCTCTTCTCTTTACCAACCTGAGCTACGATTTTCTGTTGAAAAGCAATTAAACGCTTAATTTCATCATGGCCGAACATGATCGCTTCAAGCATGACTTCTTCTGGAACTTCGTTAGCACCAGCTTCAACCATGTTGATCGCATCCATTGTACCTGCAACAACTAAGTGCATATCGCTTTTTTCTGTTTCTTCAACAGTAGGATTGATGATGAAATTACCATCAACTCTGCCAACTGTAACACCAGCAATCGGTCCTTCAAAAGGAATATCAGAAACACAAAGAGCAAGGGAAGAACCAAACATTGCAGCCATTTCAGATGAGCAATTCTGATCGACGCTCATAACAATGCTGATAACCTGAACATCATTACGGAATCCATCTGCGAATAATGGTCTGATTGGACGGTCAATCAACCGGCTTGCAAGAATAGCCTTTTCACTTGGACGTCCTTCACGCTTAATGAAACCGCCTGGAATTTTACCGACAGCATATAATCTTTCCTCATAATTGACTGTAAGCGGGAAAAAATCTAAATTCTTTGGTTCTTTTGAAGCAGTTGCTGTACTTAGAACAGCTGTATCGCCATAACGGACAAGCACTGCGCCATTTGCTTGCTTTGCAAGCTGTCCGATTTCGACTGTAAGCTTACGCCCTGCCCAGTCTAAGGAAAAACTTTGTTTTTCTTGTTCCATGCTTTTAGGCCCCTCTCTACCATAAAATCCATCCAGGACTGATGCCTGGGAATTATTTAAAACAGCACCTATGCCTGTCTTATTAACAAATATCCTTAATAATTAAAATTAAACTCTTCAATGCAAGGCATAACCAGCATCGACCTTGTTTAGTCACATTTAGAGCTGATTCGAACCTGCAGCATTACTTTCCGAAAAGAGCTTACTTAAACAACTTTTATGTTATAGTATGCGCTATTTAACAACGCTTAATATCATGAGTTTGTTATGTATCTTCCAAAATTTTTCCTAATAAAAAAGCGGGATAAATCCCGCTTTGACAGACTATCTACGTAGACCAAGCTTGTTGATTAAATCGCGGTAACGAGAAACGTCTTTGTTACGAAGGTAAGTCAAAAGATTACGACGCTTACCTACCATTTTCAAAAGACCGCGACGTGAGTGGTGGTCCTTTTTGTGAACGCGTAAGTGATCGTTCAATGTGTTGATTTCTGCAGTAAGGACAGCGATTTGAACTTCTGGAGATCCAGTGTCACTTTCGTGAACCTTGAATTCGTTGATAAGTTCGTTTTTACGTGCTTTTGTGATTGCCATCCGTGTTCACCTCCTGAATTATAATCCCCTGTTACCGAGCAAGCGTCGGTGACTCGACTTGCCAAGCAAAGGTTCTTTTTTGATACGTTAATAAGAATACATCTTTTTACGACAAAAAGCAAGTCTAACTCTTGTTTTTTTCAAAGTAGAGAATGGCTTCCTGCTTATCTTTATCTATTTGGGATACGAGCTGTTCAATACCGTCGAATTTTCGTTCACTGCGAAGACGTAAATGCCATTCAACATGTGCAGTTTTCCCATAGATTTCTTCGTTAAAATTAAAAATATGGACCTCAACAGATGGCTTTTCCTTCTTTTCACGATGGAATGTAGGCTTATATCCAACATTGCAGACACCTTCGTACCATAAGCCATCAATCTGGATCCTTACCGCATAAACCCCAGTTGGCGGCAGAATATATTGATCATCCATTTGAACATTTGCCGTCGGAAAGCCTATTGTCCGGCCTCGTTTTTCACCGTTAACGACTGTGCCTTGTGTTTTGTAGAACCTTCCCAGCAGTGCCGGCATTGAATCCACTTTCCCATCTCTAAGCAAGCTGCGGATCAATGTCGAACTGATCTTTTCATCATTAGCTCTTGCCAACTTCGAAACTACCGTGAATTCAAACTTGTTCCGCGAATGGAATTGAAGTGTTTCCATCGTTCCTTTGCCCATTTTCCCGTAAGTATAATCAAATCCCGCAACAACATGCTGGACATTTAATCCGATAATATACTGATCTATAAATTGCTGAGGAAGCAGGCTGGAGAATTCGGTCGTAAAATGGACGACAAATAAATAATCCACACCCATATTCCTAATTACATTTGCTTTTTCATCCAGAGGTGTTATGTTCTCTATATGCTGCACACTTTTCCCAAGCACAACAGAAGGATGGGGATCAAATGTCATGACAGCACTTTTTATCCCTTTATCGTCGGCAATACGTTTTGCTTCCATGATAACCTGCTGATGCCCTAAATGGACACCATCAAAATACCCAAGTGCCATTGCCATAGAAGGGAAATCCAGTTTCTCATATTCAAGAGGATGGTTTAGCTTAATCAATTCCACGATTTTACACACCTTTTCTGACCCAGCTGCTCAATTACTGCTCATTTCTTAACACTTTATCAGGCTTCATCAACCCATTTTTGGTCGGATGCTTCCTGTAAATAGCGAGCGCTACTCCGTCATCTGTTTCTACTACGATAGGGCCGCCAGTCTCCGACAAATTTTGTGGAATCTCGAGCAATGCCCCATTTTTCACTTTCTCTGCTACTGTATCATTTATGCGATATTTCGGCAAATAAGAAATACCGACTTCCAAGGGATGTAAAGCTTTCCGGACGCTTCCATCCTCAGCCATTGTTTCAAGCTGCTCGAATGTGAAACAATCCTCCAAAGTAAACTCCGCAGATTGTATTCTGATTAACGAAGACATATGAGCCGGATATCCCAACTTTTCACCAATCATGACGGCAAGCGTTCTGATATAAGTACCTTTGCTGCAGGATACCCGAAATTTAAAGCTTACTGTTTCACCCTCAAATTCATCCCTGTCATCGAGAAGCTCAATATTGTAGATGGTTACCTTTCTGGTGGGCCGTTCCACTTCAATTCCTTGCCTTGCATATTCATATAATTTCTTTCCATTCACTTTCACTGCGGAGTACATCGGCGGGGTCTGCTCAATTTCTCCAATAAAGGATTGCAGAACCTTTATAATTTCGCTTCGGGTAATGACTCGATCAACTGATTTCTCTTCTACTTTTTCTCCGGAGGCATCCTCAGTAGTTGTTGTATATCCAAGAGACACTTCACCTTCATAAGCTTTACCAGCATCCGTGATGTACTCAGCAATCTTAGTTGCCTTGCCAACGCATATTGGCAAGACACCTGTTACATCCGGATCAAGTGTTCCCGTATGGCCTACCTTTTTGGTCCTTAACAGCTTCCTAAGCTTAAAGACACAATCATGCGAAGTCATGCCCGCTGGTTTAAAAAGAGGCAGAATCCCTTCCATGCTCTTTCCCCCCTGTTTTTTGTTGTATGTATCCTCTATTCTCGTTGTTTACTCTATATTTGTTGTTTTACGTTAATTACTTCTATATGACGAAGCTTTATTCAAAAAAATGGATAGACTAGGTGTCTATCCATCTCTTTTACCTGATGAAACGGCCTGCAGTTAAGCTGGCCAGAATAATCATTCTTTTTCTTCCTTTTCTTCATCAGTTTGCTCTTCTCTTTGCAGCTCATGAATCAGGGAATTAATTCTGTTTCCGTATGCCATTGTTTCGTCAAATTCGAATATCAGTTCAGGCGTTTTTCTAAGGCGGATTCTTTGGCCAATTTCGGTTCTAATGAAACCTTTTGCCTTTGCTAATCCTTTTAAAGTATTTTCTCTCTGTTCCTCGTCGCCTAAAACAGATATATACACCTTTGCCTGCTGTAGATCGCCTGTAACTTGTACATCCGTAACTGTTACAAATCCAATGCGCGGATCCTTTATCTTGCGGCTGATGATATCGCCTAGTTCTTTCTTCATTTGTTCCCCAACACGATTTACTCTATGACCCATTTTCGATCACCTCGTTCTATTAAAGCCATTCTATTTCGGTGATGGTACGTTCGATCTCCGGAAAAGAGTCAATCATTTTAATAGCATTCTGCAGCTCCCTTTCAGTCGCAACCTTTGATGATGAAACAGCGGCAACGGCAATTGTTGTCCGCTGCCACACATCATGATGGTCAACTTCCGATACTGAAACATTATATTTTTGCTTCAGCCTTGAAATAATCCGCTGCAGTACTGCTCTCTTTTCTTTTAGAGAGTGAGCATCATAAATGATGCATTCACAGGCTGCTAAGCCTACTACCATTAACGTTCCACTTCTTCCATGATATATGCTTCAACAACATCGCCTTCTTTGAGGTCATTGAAGTTTTTAATGGTAATACCGCACTCATAGCCTTGTGCAACTTCCTTCGCATCATCTTTGAATCGTTTTAATGCATCAATCTGTCCTTCAAAGATTACTACACCGTCACGAATTAAGCGAACACCGCTGTCACGGGTAATTTTACCGTCAGTGACATATGAACCACCAATCGTTCCGATTTTTGAAACCTTGAAAGTCTGGCGGATTTCAGCTTGCCCAATAACCTTTTCGGCATAAACTGGATCAAGCATCCCCTTCATGGCAGATTCAATTTCTTCGATTACCTTGTAAATAATGCGGTGCAGACGGATGTCTACCTTTTCTGATTCCGCAGCGCGCTTCGCATTATTATCAGGGCGAACGTTGAAACCGATAACGATACCGTTAGAAGCTGCAGCTAATGTGATATCAGACTCATTGATCGCACCAACACCAGTGTGAATGATTCTTACATTGACACCTTCAACGTCCAGCTTTTGCAATGCTGCTGCAAGTGCTTCTACTGAACCTTGAACGTCAGCTTTAATAATTAGATTTAAGTCTTTCATTTCCCCTTGTTTCATATGTTCAAACAAAGTATCCAGACTTACGCGCGCTTTTTCGCTTCTTTGCGCCTGTACTGCTTGTGATGAACGGATTTCTCCAACCTGGCGTGCAGTCTTTTCGTCATCAAATACAACGAAACGGTCTCCAGCCTGGGGAACATCATTTAAGCCAGTGATTTCAACAGGAGCAGACGGACCTGCTTCTTTAACACGGCGTCCGAGATCATTTACCATCGCACGTACACGGCCGTAAGTATTACCTACTACAATCGGATCACCGATTTTTAGTGTACCGTTCTGAACAAGCAACGTCGCAACTGAGCCACGGCCTTTATCAAGCTGTGCTTCAATTACAGTACCAATTGCATTTCTATTAGGATTCGCTTTGTATTCTTCAACTTCACCAACAAGTAAAATCATTTCTAAAAGGCTATCAAGACCTTCTCCTGTTAATGCTGAAATCGGAACAAAGATGGTTTCTCCGCCCCATGCTTCAGGAACTAGACCATATTCTGTAAGTTCCTGCATAACACGGTCAGGGTTTGCAGTTGGTTTGTCCATCTTATTTACAGCTACGATGATTGGTACATTAGCAGCTTTTGCATGGTTTAAAGCTTCAACCGTCTGCGGTTTAACGCCATCATCTGCCGCTACAACTAAGATTGTGATATCGGTGATTGCTGCTCCACGCGCACGCATTGTTGTGAAGGCTGCGTGTCCTGGTGTATCAAGGAAAGTGATTTTTTTGCCGTTCTCTTCTACCTGGTACGCACCGATATGCTGAGTGATTCCGCCAGCTTCTCCCGCGGTAACCTTAGTGTTACGGATTGAGTCAAGAAGTGTTGTTTTACCATGGTCAACGTGGCCCATGATCGTTACAACAGATGGTCTTTCAATTAATGATGCTGCTTCATCCTCAGTGAAGTAAACATCAAGGTCAGTTGCATCGATTTTGATTTCTTCTTCAACCTCAACACCATAATCTGAAGCAATCAATTCAATTGCGTCTTTATCAAGATCCTGGTTGATCGTTGCCATGACACCAAGCATGAATAACTTTTTGATGATTTCTGAAGGCTCACGATATAGCTTTTTAGCAAGCTCAGCAACTGTCAAAGACTCAATGAAAGTAATTTTTGCTGGAAGCTCTTTTACTTTCTTTACTTGAGGCTGTGCAGCTTGCTGCTGGTTTTGTTTGCCTCTGTTCTGGTTTTGCTGGTTTCTATTTCTGTTGTTGTTGTTGTTTGGTTTGTTCTTATTGTTTTTATTAAAAGGCTGTGAATTTGCAGGTTTTTTAGCTGCTACTCCGCTTTTTACTTTTTCAGGAGTTGTTGCACGGCGCTCGTCATCGGAAAAAGCACTTGCTGTTGTTTTTAGCTGTGCCTTAGGCTGAACCTGATTATTTCTCTGCTGGTTTTGGCCTTGGCTGCGATTTTGGTTTTGATTTTGATTTTGGTTTTGGTTGCGATTTTGATTCTGTCCTTGGTTCTGTACCTGTGCAGCTTTCGGCTGGCTTTGCTGCTGAGGTTTAGCTTGTGTTGGTTGTTTTTCTTCTTTTGTATTATAAATGGCGTCTAGTCTCCTCACAGTTTCATCTTCCATGGCAGTCATGTGGTTTGAAACCTCGATGTTCATTTCTTTTAATTTTATAATCACGTCTTTACTCGATAAATTATGCTTCTTTGCATATTCGTAAACGCGTGTTTTACTCATATTTTCACCCCCGCTAGAATTAATCGAGCAACGTCAACAGTTTTTTTGCAAAACCCTCGTCCAGTAGGGCTACTACAACACGGGCATCCTTCCCAATAGCCTGACCAAGCTGATACCGGTCCGGTACCACCTTGCAAGGTACTTTATAGGAATTGCACTTGTCTGTAATTTTCTTTGTAGTATTTGCGGATGCATCCGCTGAAAGCAAAATGAGTTTCGCTTTGCCGCTTCGGATTTCTTTTACGGAAAGCTCTTCCCCTGAAATAATTTTCCGTGCTCGATTGGCTAAGCCAAGCAATGACATCCATTGATTCGAATTCATCAGGATAGTCTGTTCTCCTTTTCGATAAGTTCATTGAGCTCATCGTATATTGCATCGTCCACAGCTGATTCTAGTTGTTTGGACAATATATTACGTTTCTTTGCTAGCTGAATAGCTTCTTTATCTTTTGAAAGGTAAGCACCACGGCCTGATTTTTTTCCTGTCAGATCAATGGACACTTCTCCCTCTTTGGAGCGAACGATGCGAACGAGTTCTTTTTTCGGTCTCATTTCACCGGTAGCGACACATTTTCGCATAGGAACTTTTTTACGGCTGTTCACGATCATTCACCTCAATTAATCAATATCTTCGTCATCATAATCATCATTCGCTGATAACAATGGTTCATTGTCACGAGGATAGATACCTAACTCTCTAGCCTCAGCCTCTGCTTTAATATCAATCTTCCAGCCAGTCAATTTAGCGGCAAGACGAGCATTTTGTCCGCGCTTTCCAATCGCAAGCGAAAGCTGGTAATCCGGAACGATGACTGTAGTAGCTTTCTCTGCTTCATTGACAATGACATCAAGAACCTTAGATGGGCTCAATGCATTGGCTACGAAAACAACTGGATCTTCAGACCATTTGACGATGTCGATCTTTTCGCCTTTTAGCTCATTTACTACTGCCTGTACACGCGTTCCTCTTGGTCCAACGCATGAACCGACGGGATCGACTTCTGCATTATCGGAATGTACGGAGATTTTTGAACGGTCTCCAGCTTCACGTGCAACCGATTTAATTTCAACAGTACCATCATAGATTTCAGGAACTTCAATCTCGAAAAGTCTCTTTAACAGTCCCGGGTGGGTTCTGGAAACGAAGATTTGCGGACCTTTAGTGGTTTTTTCAACCTTGGTGATAAATACTTTGATGCGGTCGTGAGGTTTGTAATGTTCATTAGGCATTTGTTCATTTGCAGGCAGGATTGCCTCGATTTTCCCTAAGCTAACATAGATGAATTTCGGGTCCTGACGCTGAACGATACCTGTCATGATGTCTTCTTCACGATCGATAAATTCAGAATAGATGATGCCTCTTTCGGCTTCACGCACACGCTGAGTAACAACCTGCTTCGCTGTCTGCGCTGCAATCCTACCGAAGTCTTTAGGCGTAACTTCAAGCTCAACTACATCCTCAACCTGGTAATTTGGATTGATTCTCTGGGCATCTTCTAATGAAATTTCCAGGCGTGGATCGAATACTTCATCCACAACTTCTTTTCTCGCAAAAACGCGCATTGAACCATTGCCAAGATTTAAATCAATTCGGACGTTTTGCGCCTGATTGAAGTTACGGCGGTACGCAGAGATAAGCGCTGCCTCAATCGCTTCAATTAAAACGTCCCTGGAGATGCCTTTTTCTTTTTCAAGTACCGTAAAAGCATCCAACAATTCGCTGCTCATGAGATAAAAATCCCCCTTTTTTACTTCCCAACTTTATTTATAAATTGACTATAGATTATTTCTAGACAGATTATGAAAAAGTGACTGCAAGCCTTGCGCTGGCAATCTTATCAAATGGGAGTACAACCGTTTTCTTGCGCGTCTTGATTTTAACTTCAACAGTTACTGTTTCACCATTGTAATCGGTTAAAATTCCTTCGAAAGCCTTTTCACCATCAAATGGTTCATAAGTTTTAATGAAGACATTTTTCCCAATTGCTCTTTGATAATCTTTTTCCTTTTTAAGCGGACGTTCTGCACCAGGTGATGAAACTTCCAAAAAGTAGTTATGCGGGATTGGATCAAGGGCATCAAGCTTTTCGCTCAGTCGCTCACTGACTATGCCGCATTCTTCAATATCAATACCGTTGTCCTTATCAATGTATACGCGCAGGAACCAGTTCTTTCCTTCTTTTACGTATTCGATGTCTACCAATTCTAGTCCATTTTCAGTTAAGATGGGAGTTACTAGCTCTTCCACTGTTTCGGTAACCTTGCTCATAAAATCCCTCCTTTGACACAACATCTTTTACCATTCATTAGCATCAATACTTAATGACTCTTTATCACGAAAAAGTGCGTAACAACACGAAAGAGTGGGTTTCCCCACTCTCATCTGCCAGAGTTATCCGTAGTATTTCCAATAAAAATATAACATAACCAGGTATTTAATGCAAATACATACCAATCCAAAGGCATTGTCAAGGCTAATCGTTTAGCTGTTTTACAAGATATTGCTTCCTGGCTATACTGGCTTTTTGTCACTATCAGAAAATATTTTAGAATGGCTCTGTTAATCTTACCTGTTGATTTCCGCTCCAGGCAACAGGTGCTAAAAATCAACATTGACCTTTTTCCAGCCTTTAGAATAAGCTAAGCTGATTCTGGTCAGGCATCCCCTGCAAGCAGCCATGGTTGTCAAGGTACTCAAGAATTGTCTTGGAAATCTTCCCGCGCTGCTGAAGGTCTTCCTTCGATAGAAATTCTCCCTCTTCCCTTGACTTGACTATATTGATGGCAGCATTAGTGCCGAGTCCAGGTATTGCATTGAATGGCGGGATCAAGGTGTTCCCCTCAATGATGAATTCAGATGCACTGGATTTATATAGATCAACTTTCGCAAAGTTGAATCCACGCTCGCACATTTCAAGGGCAAGTTCCATTACAGTCATCAAGTTCTTTTCCTTCGTAGAGGCGTCAAGTCCCTTTGCATTTATTTCCTCAATCGTTGCGCGGATGCTTTCAGAACCGCGTACCATTGCATCAACGTCAAAGTCGTCTGCTCTCACAGTAAAGTATGCTGCATAATACATGAGCGGATGATGGACCTTGAAATACGCTATCCTTACTGCCATCAATACATAGGCAGCTGCGTGGGCCTTAGGGAACATGTACTTGATTTTTTTACAGGAATCAATATACCATTCTGGCACCTTATTTTTACGCATTTCTTCTTCCATTTCATCACTCAAGCCTTTACCTTTACGAACTGATTCCATGATTTTAAAAGCAAATGCCGGCTCCAATCCTTGGTAGATTAGATAAACCATGATATCATCACGGCAGCCGATAACTTCGCTTAAATTACAGGTTTTGTTATGAATCAATTCCTGGGCATTTCCCAGCCATACGTCTGTTCCGTGGGAAAGACCTGATATCTGTACTAGCTCAGAGAAAGTGGTTGGCTTTGTATCTTCAAGCATCTGGCGAACGAAGCGTGTACCAAATTCCGGGATACCAAGCGAACCAGTTTTAGAGATAATTTGCTGTTCGGTAACCCCTAGTGATTCCGTACCACTGAATATCTTCATGACCTCTGGATCATCAGTTGGGATGGTCTTTGGATCGATACCGCTCAGATCCTGAAGCATCCTGATAACGGTTGGGTCATCGTGTCCAAGAATATCAAGTTTTAATAGATTGTCATGGATGGAATGGAAGTCAAAATGGGTCGTTTTCCATTCCGAGGTGTTACTGTCCGCAGGAAACTGAATAGGTGAAAAATCATAAATATCCATATAATCCGGAACTACGATAATTCCCCCCGGATGCTGTCCTGTTGTTCTTTTAACACCGGTACAGCCTGATGCCAGGCGGTCAATCTCAGCTCCCCTGAGCTGAAGATTATTGTCACCCTGATAACCCTTTACATATCCATACGCAGTTTTATCAGCGACCGTGCCAATCGTACCTGCGCGATAAACATATTCTTCCCCGAACAGAACCTTCGTGTAATTGTGCGCTCTAGGCTGATATTCCCCTGAGAAGTTTAAGTCAATATCGGGAACCTTGTCCCCTTTGAATCCAAGGAAAGTCTCGAACGGAATATCATGCCCGTCTTTTTTGTATTTAATGCCGCAGTCTGGACAATCCTTATCCGGCAGGTCAAAACCAGAGCCGACAGATCCATCGTTGAAGAACTCAGACTTTTTGCATTTAGGGCATACATAATGAGGCGGAAGCGGATTTACCTCAGTAATCTCTGTCATCGTTGCTACAAAGGAAGAGCCGACCGATCCACGTGATCCAACTAGATATCCATCATCTAGCGATTTCTTAACAAGCTTATGCGAAATCAGATAGATAACTGCGAACCCGTTGTCAATTATACTTTTCAGTTCTTTCTCAAGCCGTGCTTCTACTATTTCCGGAAGTTCGTCTCCATAGATACTGCGGGCCATTCCATAACTCATGCTCCGCATCTCTTCATCTGCACCTTCTATTTTCGGTGTGTAAAGATCATCTTTAATCGGCTTAATAACATCAATCATATCAGCGATTTTATTTGTGTTTTCTACAACTATTTCTTTCGCTTTTTCAGCACCTAAAAATTTAAAGGCATCTAGCATTTCGTTTGTCGTCCTGAAATGAACGTCCGGAAGTTCGTGGCGATTCAGCGGGTTGGCACCGCCCTGTGAGCTGACTAAAATCTTGCGATAGATTTTATCATTTTCATTCAGGTAATGGACATTTCCCGTTGCTACGACCGGCAGTTCTAGTTTCTCTCCCAGTTTGACAATATTTGAAATGATGTCCTCGAGCGCTTTTTCATCACGCACCAATTCCATTTCAAGCAGATGGGCATAAACCTGTTTAGGGTGAACTTCTAAATAATCATAAAAATGTGCTGCTTCTTCCACCTCTTCGGGGCCCTTCTGCATCATGCCCTCAAACACTTCACCTTTATCACAACCAGACCCAATCAGGATACCTTCCCTGTGCTTATTCAGAACAGATCTAGGGATCCTAGGGACACGATAAAAATAATCAATGTGTGAAATTGAAACTAATTTAAAGATGTTTTTCATACCAACTTCGTTTTGTGCCAGCAAAGTAGCGTGGTAGGGACGCGCACGCTGGTAAGCTTTCCCCTGACCCATATTGTCATTTAATTGGTCATGGTATTCAATCCCTTTTTCAGCGGCATCCTTTAGCATCCTCAGCATAAGGTAGCCGGTTGCCTCAGCATCGTAAATCGCACGGTGATGCTGCGTCAACTCGATATCGAATTTCTTTGCCAAAGTATTCAACCGGTGGTTCTTCATATCTGGATATAGGAATCTACCTAATTCTAGTGTATCTATAACCGGATTAGGAGCTTTTCCCAAACCAATTTTTTTATAGCCAACATTCAGGAAGCCCATATCAAAGGAAGCATTATGCGCAACCAGGACGCTATCTTCGGTCCAATCATGGAATCTCTGAATCACCTCACTTACTTCCGGTGCATTGCGGACCATATCGTCTGTGATTCCGGTTAAGTTGATGGTTGTCGCCGATAATCGGTGATGTGGGTTGGCAAATGACTCAAAGCGGTCAATGATTTCGCCATTGCGGATTTTAACAGCCGCAAGTTCAATGATTGTATCATATACTGCAGAAAGACCTGTTGTTTCTACGTCAAATACAACATAGGTATCTTCTGTTAGCATGCGGTGCGCATCATTATAAGCAATTGGTACACCATCATCTACAAGGTTGATTTCAACACCGTACAAAATCTTGATATCATTTTTCTTGCCTGCCCCGAAAGCTTCAGGGAATGACTGAACCACTGCGTGATCTGTTATCGCAACTGCCTTGTGCCCCCACTTTGCAGCCTGTGCGACTAGTGCGCTGACAGGTGTGACTGCATCCATCTGGCTCATCGGTGAATGAAGGTGTAGTTCTACTCTTTTTTCTCCCTCAGGAGCTGTATCGATTCTACCCTTCGCTTTAATTTCATTGATATCATTACCAATCATGACAAGGTCCCGTACAAAAGTGTCATTCTGGATGCTGCCGCGAACCTTTAGCCACATTCCCTTAGAAACTCGCTGGTAAAGAGCTGCATCTTCCTTATCGCGAGAGAACATTTTAACCATGATGGAGCTCGTATAATCTGTAATTTTAAATGTTAACAAAGTTCGGCCGCTTCGCAGTTCCTTCGTTTCTGCAAAGAAAACATATCCTTCGATTGCAACTCTGCGTTCTTCATCCACGATTTCATCCAGCTTGCGGAAGTCAGCATCATCCTTGATCGTAAGGCCGATTGTAAGAGGGCCATCTTGCGCTGCACCATCACCTTGTGCTTTTTCCGCTTCCTTCTTCTGCATTTCAATCATGGCCATCAATCCGCGTTCCTGATCTTCCTTCTCTTTCGCCTTCATGAACTTTTCATATTCATCAGAAGTGCTGTTTTCGCTCACTTCCGTATCAATAGTCAATAAAGGAAAACCAAAACTCTGGTATATATCAGTAATGACGCTTGCATATTTTCTTTTTAGAGCAAGACCTTCTGTTTCATTTCTAACACTCAAGATGATTTTCGTACCCTGGATTTTTGGATTTTGTTCATTTAAAAGTTTTAAAAGCGGAGGTGCGATCCCATCTATTTCTTTTACGCAAGACTTCCAGTACTCCAGTATTACCTGGTCATTAATTGCTTGTTCAAGCACTTTTACAGTGAAAGAAATTTTAGCTATATGTGAAAAGGTTCGTTCTAGCTGCATGGTGAATGTGCTATATAGATCACAAGGAATTATTCTTTCAAACTGAAAATAAAAATGCCACTTCCTCGCTTGTTTTTCAACAATCACTCTTTCAATTTCAGCATTCTGAAAATGAGTGACAATTGCATCTTCTGTAAGCTGCAGCTGCTGCAGCAGGAGCTGAAACCTTTCTTTTTTCCCCGTAGAAAGATCACCCATGGTTACATCTCCTCCCATCTAAAAAAGCATGAACTATCTCTCTATCTGATAGGCATGTAGCCTAATATATAAATCACTAAATTTAATAGTTGTTTACTATAAGCAAAAGCTATTATATCACAAAATGACGATGCCGTTACCTGTGTTTGGATTTTCCATTTAAAAAGCGGATCCCGAAATAGGACCCGCTAAATTACTAAAGTTCTTGCAAAATATTCTTAAGCGCTTCAGCAAGCTGATCCTTATGGATTTCCTGCATTTCGCCATTTTTACGGATTTTCACTTCCACAATGCCCTCACTCGCTTTTTTACCAACCGTTACCCTGACAGGCAGGCCAATCAGGTCGGAATCAGCGAATTTTACACCTGGTCGTTCTTGGCGGTCATCCAGAAGTACATCCAGTCCGGAAGTCTTCAAATTAGCATATAGCTCCTCTGCTAAAGCAGCCTGCTCACTATCCTTCATATTAATAGCAATAAGATGGACATCGAATGGAGAAATATTCTGCGGCCAAACTAGACCGTTCTCATCATTGAATTGTTCCGCGACAGCTGCCATTGTACGGGAAACACCGATACCGTAGCAGCCCATGATCATTGGCTGTGTCCTGCCGTTTTCATCAAGGATTACAGCGTTCATTGCCTCGCTGTATCTTGTTCCTAACTTGAAGACATGTCCAACTTCAATGCCCTTGGCAAAAACGATTGTTCCGTTTCCATCCGGAGAAGGATCTCCTTCCTTAATGAAGCGGAAATCAGCATATGCGCTCACTTTAAAGTCACGTTCAGGATTTACATTTTGATAGTGGTAGTCTTCTTCGTTCGCACCGCAAACTCCGTTGACAATCGCTTCAACACCATGGTCAGCAACAACCTCTACGTTTTCAACTCCAATAGGACCAAGTGAACCAACTGAGCAGCCGAGAACTTCCTTAGTTGTATTGGCATCTGCCAATTCTACAACTGATGCTTCAAAGTAGTTTTTCAGCTTGATATCGTTCACTTCATGGTCGCCTCTGACTAAAACTAGTACATATCGGTCATCTACTTTAAACAGTAATGATTTAATGCAGTCCTTTTCCTCTACTTGCAGGAACGCGGATACTTCCTCAATTGACTTCTTGTTTTCTGTATGGATCTTTTCCAGCTCATTTTCTTGTTCCCCGCTCTTTTCATACACAGCGGTTACTGGAGCCATTTCAACATTGGCAGCATACTCGGATGTGTCTGAGTATGCAATTGTATCTTCTCCGATATCGGAAAGAACCATAAACTCATGTGTATCTTTTCCGCCCATCGCTCCTGAATCGGCTATTACTGCACGGAAGTTCAGCCCGCAGCGCTTAAATACATTTGAATATGCCTGGAAAAGACGCTCGTATACTTCATCAAGGCTTTCCTGAGTTGCATGGAAGGAATATGCGTCCTTCATGATAAATTCACGGCCTCGCAAAAGACCAAATCTAGGACGTTTTTCATCACGGAACTTTGTCTGGATTTGATACAGAGTTAAAGGCAGACGCTTATAAGATTTAACTTCGTCACGAACAAGACTAGTGATGACCTCTTCATGGGTTGCTCCAAGAGCAAACTCACGATCATGACGGTCTCTTAATCTCATTAGCTCCGGACCATAGGAATACCATCTGCCTGATTCCTGCCAAAGTTCTGCCTGCTGCAATGCAGGCATGAACAATTCTGCAGCACCTGCATTATTCATTTCTTCTCTGATAATCGCTTCAACCTTCTGAAGGACTTTCCGGCCCATAGGCATATATGTATACACACCGCTGGCATTTTGGCGGATGAAACCCGCACGCAGCAGCAGCTGGTGACTTTTTACTTCTGCGTCTGATGGTACTTCTCTTAAAGTAGGAATAAGCGTCATACTTTGCTTCATTGATTTACACCTCATTAGGATATAGAAGATTTTACTTATTGGTTGTGTTAAAGTTGTCTGTTGATCTCCGCTCCAGGCACTCGCTTTCCGTTCTATTCAAAAGGTGCTAAATCACATTGAACTTAAACACAGCCTACGTATTAAAAAATTGTCCTGCCTGGTATTAACCAGACAGGAAAAAATAACTGCTTAGATTACGAAAACAATATTATAAAAAGAATCTCTGGATGTCGTTCCATGTGACAACTAACATTAATAGCATCAAAAGAGCGAATCCGATAAAGTGAACCATGCCTTCTTTTTGCTTGTCGATTGGCTTTCCTCTTAATGCTTCGACTGCAAAGAATGTCAGCCTTCCGCCATCAAGGGCAGGGAAAGGCAAGAGATTCATGATACCAAGGTTAATGCTCAAGATCGCTGCCCACTTCATTAAATAGAAGATCCCTGACTTGGCAACTGTATCTGTTGAAACATAAATCCCGACCGGTCCTGATAGCGCATCAATCGAAAATTGGCCGGTAATCAGTTTTCCAAGCATAGAAAAGATTTCTGTCGTCCAGAAATAGGTTTCTTTAATTCCATATGAAATAGATTTCAAAGGTGATTTTTCAACAGGGCTATATACCCCAATCAGCCCGATTTTTTCACCTTCAACTGTTTTTGATTCAGGTGTTACAGGCAGCTCGATATTTTCTCCGTCACGGACAATGGAAAAATCAAGTTCGTTTCCCGGATTCTTCCGAATGATTTCAACAACATCCTGCCAGCTCGACACTTCAGAGCCTTCAATACTGTTCACGATATCGCCTTCTTTTAAGCCTGCATCGAGCGCAGTGCCATCGGGCGTCAATTTACCCAATACAGGTTCATTAGACGGGATACCCTGAAAAAGGGCAAGAATGATAAAAATGACCATAGCAAGCAAGAAATTCATCATTGGACCTGCAAAAATGGCCATTGTCCTTTGAGCTAATGTCTTAGAACCGAATTGTCTGTCATACGGGGCGATTTGGGTTTCAGTCCCATTTTCGACTAACACTGCTGTCTTGCTGATCGGGAACGATTTGATAAGCGTGTCATCCTCGCCCTCTTCATACCCTTTAATAAAGAGATCGCGTTCGATATCAGCTTTCTCAACTTCAATAATTCGTGCATCAGGAAACTTTTCCTTGTTATTGAGGATGATTTTGGTAACTTCTTCGTTGCCATTGAACAATAAGCCTACCCTGTGACCGGGTTTTATCTCAATCATTTCTGGATCTTCGCCAGCCATACGGACAAATCCGCCGATTGGCAACAGACGAATGGTATAGGTAGTTTCATTTTTCTTATGTGAAAATACCTTTGGGCCGAAGCCGATTGCGAATTCTCGGCATAGGATGCCAGCGCGCTTGGCAAAGATTAAGTGCCCCAATTCATGAAAGAATACAAGGGCTCCAAAAATGACAATAAAGGCAATAACTGTATTCAAATTATCTAACCACCTTTTTAAGGATAAGAATCCACTTCTTTCAATCTGAGAGAATCTATGCTTTATAACAGTGAATGTATAAAGCTTCTCGTCTCTTTATCAGCCTCTTGAATCATTTCAAGGCTTGGGTTCTTTATAATTTCGTGGCCGTCCATTGCTTTTTCGATCATGTCTTCAATTTGCAGGAAAGTGATTTTGTCCTCCAAAAAGGCAGCGACTGCTGCTTCATTAGCCGCATTCATAACTGCCGGCAATGTTCCGCCCGCTTTTCCGGCTTCGTATGCAAATTTTAGACATCGAAAACGGTCAAAATCCATTTCCTTAAAATGCAGCTTGCCGATTTCAGCAAGATTCAACCTTGTTCCCGATCTTAGAAGCAGCCTGTCTGGATATGTAAGAGCATATTGGATAGGAACCTTCATATCGGGGGTTCCAAGCTGGGCAATGATGCTCGTATCGTGAAATTCAACCATTGAATGGATGATGCTTTCTCGATGGAGCAGGACTGAGATTCTGTCATATGGCAATGAAAATAGCCAATGTGCTTCAATTACTTCAAGTCCTTTATTCATCATTGTAGCTGAATCAATGGTTATTTTCGCCCCCATGGACCAATTTGGATGGTTCAAGGCATCTGCCTTAGTTACACCTTTTAAATCATCCCTCGTTTTGTCTCTGAAGCTGCCTCCTGAAGCAGTCAGGATCAGCCTCTCAATATTTTTTTCTTTCTCGCCCTGCAAGGCTTGAAAAATAGCAGAATGCTCACTGTCTACAGGCAAAATGGAAACATTATGGCGCTTCGCTTCCTCCATGACAATGTGCCCGGCTGTGACTAGTGTTTCCTTATTGGCAATGGCAATCGTTTTTTTCGCTTTTATCGCCTCTAATGTCGGGCTTAAACCCACGCTGCCTAGGACTGCGTTAACAAGGATTTCGGACTTATGGAAGACAGCGGCCTCTTTAAGGCCCTCACTCCCATAAACAATCTTTATCTTCCCAAATTCACTCTTTAAAGTTTCAGCATCTGACTTTTCCTGGACGGAAACTAGCTCCGGGGAGAATTCACTAATAATTTTTCTGGTAAGTTCCATATTTCGGCCAGCAGACATTGATACTAATTTAAATTCTTCTGGATGCTCCCTGATTACATCGAGGGTTTGAATTCCAATCGATCCTGTAGCACCTAACAAGCTGATTTTCTTCACAAACTTCACTCCTAAACAACATAAACGGGTATTGCTGGCTTCACCAGTTCTTTCCCTATTCGACTTCACCGAAACATAGCCGATGGCTTCATAAATACATTGATTTTCTGTAATTTTTTTTAAAATTAAGGCTTTGTTAAACTTGTCTGTTGATTTCCGGTCCAGTCACTCGCTTTCCGCGGGGGGCAGCTAAATTAAGGAGACACATGTATCTTTTCGCATTAGTTGCTGATTTCCCCATCGACAGAGTTTTAATATCAAGTGTAAGAACAACAAAATTAACATAAAGACCTATAGCAAATGGAAAAGGTGGATTAACGGCCATACAAACAGCAAGCTGTCAAAACGGTCAAGCATTCCTCCGTGTCCTGGCAAAATATTGCCGGAATCCTTCACATTATAATGCCTTTTCATAGCTGACTCCACAAGGTCTCCGATTTGTCCAAAAACGGATAAGAATGCTGTCGCAGCAATCAGCAGGATAGCGGATACTTCCATGTCAGCGAAAACGCTGAACAATACTGCAACAATTAATGCGGATAGTACGCCACCAAAAAAGCCTTCAGTCGTTTTATTCGGGCTGATTTCAGGCCAAAGTTTATGTTTGCCAAACGCCCGGCCGATAAAATATGCTCCAGAATCGGTAGCCCATATCATGAACAGTGAATAGAACACGTACGTTAAACTCGCTTCTCTAGTTTCAATGAAGAAGAAAAAGCCTAGTCCAACATATAATACGGACAGAATCGAAAATGCTACATCCTCAAATGTGAAACGGTTCTTGGTTATGACTGTGTAGGTCAAAAATAAAAGCACACCAAGAAGGAATAGCTCTGATTTTGCATAACTTAAGCTATCAAAGATGCCCTGGTACTGCTCTGGAATCATGAAAATCCAGAGTAGTATTAATGATATAATTCCAGAAACTGAAAACAGTTTTAACTTCCTCATTTTTAGTGCTTCATATAAAGCAATGGAAGCGATAAGATAAACCATTGCAATAAATGGCCAGCCTCCAAATATAACGATTGGAAGAAAAACAGCTGCTGCAACGACTGCTGTAATGATTCTCTGCTTCATCTATTCATTCACACCTTTTTTATACTCCTCCAAAACGCCTCTGGCGGCTCTGGAATGCTTCGATTGCTTCAACAAAATGCTCTTCGTTAAAATCAGGCCACAGAACATCCGTGAACCAGAATTCGGAATACGCAAGCTGCCATAGCATAAAATTGCTTAAACGGATCTCTCCGCTTGTCCTGATTAATAAGTCTGGATCATTAAGCTCTTTTGTCATTAAATAGGAAGAGAAAACTTCCTCGTTTAGTTCATCTTCCTTCATTATACCACTTTCAACATCAGCCAAGACTCTCTTGACACCATCAAGAATTTCTGCACGACTCCCATAGTTAAGCGCAAAATTGAGGATCAGTCCTGTATTTCCCTTTGTATCTTCCATCGCCTTACTAACTGCTCTCCTGGTGTGCTCCGGAAGCTTATCCATATAGCCAATCATTTCAACCCGTACATTTTCTTCGATCAGTTCGGGCAGGAAAGTTCCCAGAAATTCTTCTGGCAGTTTCATAAGAAAATCAACTTCCATTTTCGGTCGTTTCCAGTTTTCAGTTGAAAAAGCATATACTGTTAGAGTATTAACACCAAGTTCGCTTGCAAGTTTTGTAATTTTTCGGACAACCTTCATACCTTCATGATGGCCAGCGACTCGAGGCAAAGCCCGCTTTTTGGCCCATCGACCATTCCCGTCCATAATAATAGCTACATGGGAAGGTACTTCATGGTCTTTAATTTGATGAATACGATCTCGGAGACTGGAAGAATTATTCTGGTTCTTCCATAGATTCATTTTATTTAACATTAGGACAGCTCCCCCAAAAAGATAATCTTTAGCTCCGATCAGAAAAGCGTAAACGCCTGAATGGAATATTTAAGATCAGGCGCTAAAGCTGGACAACTCTCGAAGAAAAACATTTAATGAAATTTCTTATTAATCTCTGCTTATTCCGCATGCCACTATCATACCAAAAAAGAAAAAAGATATCTCTATAAATGGATGGCATCAAGCAATTGTTTTAATCCGGCTTATCACATTCTTTTTATACAGAAAGAGCCTTACATAAAGATTATGTACATGTTATGTGATAAAGAATAAGAACCAGCATTATTATAGTCTATCTTTTATGCCGGAAGCTTAGTCCTTTTCTAGTGAATATATGTATAGAGAAAAAACCCCCTGGAAAACAGAGGGTTTTCGTAAATGATGCATAGTGCGGAAGCAGACTTACTAGAAGCCGGCTAAATTCAAGCCAAAATTATACTTCCAATAGTTCTTTTTCTTTTTCTTTTGTAATTTGATCGATTTTAGCGATGTGTTCATCAGTCATTTTTTGAATGTCATCAGAGTAGCCGCGCAGATCATCTTCGGTGATTTCACCGTTTTTCTCTAGCTTTTTCAAATCTTCATTGCCATCTCGGCGAATATTGCGGACTGCAATTTTTGCATCTTCTGCTTCCTTTTTGACAAGCTTCGCAAGCTCTTTACGGCGTTCTTCTGTAAGCTGAGGAATAGCAAGTCGGATGATCGAACCGTCATTTGATGGATTCAATCCTAGGTCAGATTTTAAAATCGCTTTTTCAATTTCTCCAAGAATTGTCTTGTCATACGGTTGGATTACAAGCAGACGAGCCTCAGGTACGGAAATACCTGCAAGCTGGTTTACTGGAGTAGGTGCTCCGTAATAATCAACCTGGATTCTGTCAAGAAGAGAGGCGCTGGCTCTGCCCGCACGAATGCTGGCCAGTTCGCGAGTATATGCTTGAATCGCTTTTGTCATTCTTTCTTTTGCATTAGCAATCGCTTGTTTTGGCATTAGTTTTTCCCCCTCACAATTGTTCCGATTGTTTCTCCCATTACTGCCCTTTTGATATTACCTTTCTCCATGATAGAGAAAACAATTAATGGGATATCATTGTCCATGCATAATGATGAAGCTGTGGAATCCATAACAGCTAAGCCTTCCTTTAAGACATCCAAATAAGATAGTTCATCATATTTAGTCGCATTCTTGTCAACCCGCGGGTCTGCAGAATATACGCCATCAACATTATTTTTCGCCATCAGGATTACATCCGCCTCAATTTCGGCAGCACGTAACGCAGCTGTGGTATCCGTTGAGAAGTATGGATTTCCTGTTCCTGCTGCGAAAATGACAACGCGCGTTTTCTCTAGATGCCTGATTGCTCTTCTTCTGATGTAAGGCTCGGCCACCTGGCGCATTTCAATGGAAGTTTGAACCCTTGTTTCGATCCCCGCTTGTTCCAGGCTGTCCTGTAAAGACAGGGAATTCATGACCGTAGCGAGCATGCCCATATAGTCTGCCGTCGCTCTGTCCATTCCCATTTCTTCACCGATTTTACCTCGCCAGATATTTCCCCCGCCTACTACAACGGCGACTTCAACACCAAGCTCCGCAATCTCTTTTACCTGGTCTGCAACATTTTTGATTACCGACGGATTGATGCCAAATCCTTGTTCTCCGGCTAAAGCTTCTCCACTTAACTTTAAAACAACTCTTTTGTATTTTGGGCTGGTCATAGGGTACCTCCATATGTAATTTATAAAGCTATGTCCAAAAACAGGGAACACAAAGTGTTCCCCGCAATTACATAGGCTAGTAATAATTATTTCTTGTTAACTTGGTTCATTACTTCTTCAGCAAAGTTATCTTCACGCTTTTCGATGCCTTCGCCTACTTCGTAACGAGTGAACTCACGTACAGTTGCGCCTTTTGATTCAACGAACTGACGTACCTTTTGATCTGGGTTCTTAACAAAAGTCTGGTCAAGAACACAAACATCTTCGAAGTATTTGCTTAGACGGCCTTCAACCATTTTAGCAACGATGTTTTCTGGCTTGCCTTCGTTAAGAGCTTGTTGAGTAAGAATTTGGCGCTCGTGTTCAACTTCTTCTTGAGAAACTTCGTCACGAGATACATATTTAGGTCTTAATGCAGCGATATGCATAGAAACATCTTTAGCAGCTGCTTCTTCAGTAGTTCCTTCAAGAACAGTTAATACGCCAATGCGTCCGCCCATGTGAAGGTACGCACCGAATGCATCATTGTCAGTTTTAGTCTTGATTTCAAAGCGGCGAAGTGAAAGCTTTTCACCAATTTTAGCAATAGCAGCATTGATGTGGCTTTCAACTGTTGCACCGTTTTCCATTGTTTGAGCGTTTGCTTCTTCAACAGATGCCGGCTTGTTTTTTAGAAGGTGCTCAGCAAGTTCTTTAACAAGTACTTGGAAGCCTTCGTTCTTTGCAACGAAATCTGTTTCAGAGTTCACTTCAAGGATTACAGCTTCATTACCTTCTGCAAGGATGTAAGTTGTTCCTTCAGCAGCAATACGGTCAGCTTTCTTAGCAGCCTTAGCGATACCTTTTTCACGAAGGTAATCGATCGCTTTGTCCATATCACCATCTGTTTCAGTAAGTGCGTTTTTGCAGTCCATCATACCTGCGCCAGTTTTTTCACGTAGTTCTTTAACCATTTGTGCAGTAATTGCCATAATGAAATTCCTCCTAGAATCATGATTATGTAACTATACTTAATTTTAACTTCATTCAGCCAATATAAACCCTAACAGGAGTTATAAAGGATTATTAGACTTAGGCTCTAAAAAATAACCTTTTATAGAGCCAAGTCTTAAAAAAAGGTGATAAAGGGCGCTTCCCTATATCACCTTTTTCAAATTAAGCTTCTACAGCTTCTGTAGTTTCTTCGCCTTGCTTAGCTTCGATAATAGCATCAGCCATTTTAGCAGTTAGCAATTTAACAGCGCGGATAGCGTCATCGTTCGCAGGGATAACTACGTCGATTTCATCCGGATCACAGTTTGTATCAACAATTCCAACGATAGGAATGTTTAATTTGCGAGCTTCAGCAACAGCAATGCGCTCTTTGCGTGGGTCAATGATGAAAAGAGCATCTGGAAGGCCCTTCATGTCCTTGATTCCGCCTAAGAATTTTTCTAAACGCTCTTGCTCTTTCTTCAATTGAACTACTTCTTTCTTAGGAAGTACTTCAAAAGTTCCGTCTTCAGACATTCTTTCAATGTTCTTAAGACGTGTGATACGCTTTTGGATTGTTTCGAAGTTTGTTAAAGTACCACCCAACCAGCGTTGGTTAACATAGTACATACCAGAACGAGCTGCTTCTTCTTTAACAGAATCTTGAGCTTGTTTCTTAGTTCCTACAAAAAGAACAGTTCCGCCGTTACCAGCAAGCTCTTTCACGTAGTTGTAAGCTTCTTCTACCTTCTTAACTGTTTTTTGAAGGTCGATGATGTAGATGCCGTTACGCTCAGTGAAGATATACTTCTTCATCTTTGGGTTCCAACGGCGAGTCTGGTGACCGAAGTGTACACCAGCTTCAAGCAGTTGCTTCATAGAAATTACTGACATGTTGTTTCCTCCTAATGGTTTTGATTTCCTCCGTCCATTTCATCTTCAGCCAGCAACTGTCGAAACAGCACCATCTGGCCAAATCAATGAACGTGTGTATTAACACCATGAGATAATATAGCATATATAAAACTGACAATCAAGTTATTCTTACTTATTTTGACGAAATTTAAGCAAAAGTTCTATTTCCGTTTTGCCTTTATCAAGATCACGCGCAATTTCCTCAATGGATAATCCTTGATTTTTCTTCAGAAACACTTGGTCGATAAAGCTTAATTGCTGCAATTCTGAGGACTCATCAATGATGAGCAGATCTTCCAAGTTGCTTTCTGCCTCGTCTGCCTTCATTGACGATGGTTCGCTATTTTGCTGATAGGCTTTCTTTGCTGCATGATAGGAAACCCCTCTGCCAATTCTCGGGGGGAGTTCCTCCTTTTGTCCTTTGTCGCTAGTATTAGGTTCCAAATCCGGATTTAATGATTTTGGTTGTATTTGGCTATCAAATTTGATTCCGGTTTTTCTAACGTTATTCGTAGTCTTCATATTTTCGATGAATTTTTCGTTTTCTTCCTTTATCTCCAGCAGGTACGAGGAAAATACTTCTTCAATCTCCCCAATGATTCTTTCCTGTTTTTTCTCTGCTTCAACAAGCCTGTTTTGCCTTAGATATAAAAGGATAATTGCGAAGATGGCTGCTGCGTTTAGTATGAGGCTTAGGAGTAGTAGAAAAGTGGTCATAACATCCCTCTATCCGCTGTAATCAATTACCTTTCCCTTATAGGGATGGTTCTGCTGTATGTGGTGGTGTTCGCTATTTTTCTTTTTGTCAGGATTACTTTGTTCCTGATTTTGATTTGAAGATCCATCATCTTTAGTTAGATGGGCTTCTTGCTTTGGATTATTCTTGATCACTGTTTTGCGTTTTAATTCATCTTCCTTTGTTACACTTTGTGCGGCATGTTCCTGAAGGTGCTGCCCACGCTGCTGAAGTTGTTCCTGAATCTTGCCGGCATCCTGTGTCCTCGGAAGTGCAATCTGCATTTCGATTGCCTTGAGGCTCATCCTGTCACTTCCTTAATGGTTGACTTTTTCTGCTTCTGCTAATGGATGGATGCTGATTTCACTATTTTCAAGACTAAATCTAACCTGCTTGTAAACCTGGTTTGTCACTTGGGCGTACTTCCCAAAATACACCTTTGTATTTGGAAAAACTCTATCAAAAATCATTAACGTAGAGTTTAAGCGATCTTGTTTTTCAGCTTGCAAGACGTGTAGTTCATCACTTTGATCTAATAAGCTGTTTTCTATGCTCTGTCTTGTGGCTCGCTGCTTACTGATCATCTTTTGCTGCTCATCTGTAAGTTTACCTGTCTGTTTAACAATTTCAGTAATCTTCACTTCTATCTCAGTAAGCTTTTTTATGTTTTCTTTTGCTTTTTCGATAGACTGGATAATTTCCATTTCTGATTTTTCCAGCGTAGGATCCCATCCTACTGCGAGCTCTGTTTTTGTAAACAGTTCATTCCCTAATCCCTTAACGAAAATATTCCTTCCTGCAGAAATAGTGCCGCCGATCAACGTTCCTGTTCTGCAGTCAATATTTCCGCCTGCGGTCACTCTGCTATGGAGGATCGATGTTTTAACAATCACATCTTGTCCCGCTTTAACATTCGCCTGATTAAGGTAATTAACGAGTACATTACCGCCTGCGGTTATACTTCCTTTCATGCCGCCGGCCACTCCGCCGTGAATGATGATATTGCCAGCAGCTTCCAGTGATGATGCTTCCACAAGGCCATGAACCCAGATGTCTCCACCAGCCTTGAGCTCATATCCACTAGGTACATTCCCTCTAATTGTGATATTTCCAACAAAATCAAGATTACCCGTTTTTAAATCCAAATCACCCTTAACCTCGAAAACCGGGTTAACGGAGATTGATGTATTCGTCATGCTGACCTTGCCGTCTATCATAGAATAAAACTTACCTGATTTATATAAAACATTGTTTCCCGCCTTGATTCTCAGAGGACGGCCATTCCTGCCACGAATCAGCCGCCCTGTTACATCAAGACCATCTATCCCCTCGCCAGCTGGAATCTCGGTTGCAAGGAGCTGGCCTTTTGTAACTGACGGTATATGAAGGACGACGCGAAAATTGAATGCTTCCTTATCTGCATGATTCATCTCTTTTATTTCATTGCGTAAATATGCATCTGTTCCATTTATCGCTGGCTTTCCTTCCGCAACAGTAATGGGATATTTGACGGAGGTAGGATTGGCAGCGGCTGACTCCAATATATCCTGCTTTACTCCAACGGTGATGTGATTTTCCATTAACAGCTCTGAAAGACTGTCGACTGAAACCAAATCTATCTTTTCGTGTTCCTTTAAATCCAGCACTGCTGTCAATCGGTCCTTTGTTAGCTTTACCTCGAACGCTTTTACCATCTTTATCCCCTGCCCTGCTACACTTTCTCTAGCCATTTCCTTAATTTGAAGATTGCTTTAGAGTGTATTTGAGAAATCCTGGATGTAGATAAGTCCATAACTTGACCTATTTCCGTAAGTGTCAATTCTTCTTTATAAAATAAACTTAGTACAAGCTGCTCTTTATCATTTAATTGAGAAACCATTGCCGTCATTTCTTCAATCATTTCAGCTTTAATCAGCTTTTCCTCTGGAATTTCCGATTTTTCATCTTTGATGGAAAAGGATTGATTGTCACGGTCATCATGGTCATTAGGCTGTTCATCGATTGATAGAACATTAGCGAAAAAATGTTCGTTGATGGTGGTGCAAATTTCACCTTCATCCATACTTAATTCCTGGGCAATTTCCTCTACTGTTACGTTGCGCATATAACGCTGTTCCAGCTTTTCAATTGCTGCATCAATCTTTTTCGCCTTCTCCCGCGTACTCCTGGGGAGCCAATCTTCTTTTCTTAACCCGTCTAAAATGGCACCACGAATGCGAAACGAAGAATATGTATCAAATTTCAAATCCCGTTTCGGATCAAATTTTTCAAGAGCATCATACAAGCCAATCATCCCTAGGCTTTTTAGATCATCCCTTGAAACGCTTTTTGGAAGATTTACCGATATTCGCTGCACATGATAGGATACAAGCGGCATATATTTTTTTATCAGTAAATTACCTGCATCCGGATCACGGGATTGCACCCATTTGTCCCATGTTATCTGATCTTCCGAAGTCGATCCCCGCACCATTGTAATCCTCCTCACGCGCATACCGCATTATTCTTTGTTGTGGGTTTTCGCATTTGCTTGCTGCAAGTTTACGAAGTAAGCCTTGATGATGTCTTCTTTCAAAAAGTGCTTTGATCCAGCTTGCACAATCAAGCTTTTTTAAATAAAATCATATCTCACTATTACCCTTATTAACTGTCCTGATTTGCATCAAACCTGTTTTTGGGTCAAATTCGATCGTTCGCCCGCTGTTTCCGCCAACATCCTTGGCAACTACCGGAATTCTTAATAACTTTAGTTCAAGAAGGACTGCATCCACATTCCTCGGGCCAATTCTCATCAAATCGCTGCTGCCGGAAAATTGGAACATTTGAGCTCCACCTGCAAGCTTAGCTTTCATCCAGGCTGGCCTTGCTCCCATTTTTTGCAGCTTGCCGTATAGCGCTTTTATTGCTGTGTCAGCATATTTTGCCTCATTAACTGGACCCGATTTTGACAGGGATGAATCCGGAAGCATTACATGGGCTAGTCCTGCTAATTCCCTGCCCTGGTCATACAAAACAACTCCTACACATGACCCCAGACCGGTTGTCTTGATTAAATGGGGCGCTTTCACCGTGTTCAGATCAGCAATACCAACTTTTATGATCTCTGCAGTACTATACATCAACCAGTACTCCCAATGCTTTGAAAATGGTATTAAAGGATTCAGGATCTGGCAGGAGAAAGAAATGTCCTTTTACACTCTCATCAGTCTGACCTTCATCTTCATTTAATGCTGTATCAATCACAATTGCGTAATCGCTGACCTGCGATAGTTCAAGCAGTCCAAAACTTATGACAGCACCAGCCATGTCAATACTCAGTGCAGGAACTGACGGCATAAGATTTAACTGCGTAAAATCAGATAATGAGCTCAGGTATGAACCTGACAGGATGTTACCCATTTCCTGCATTGCAGAAAGCGCCAATTCATTAACTTCCGAATCTGAAAATGAAAATGTCTGATCTCCAATCAACAGACGGATAAATTTCTCCGCCTGCTGTAATGGAAGGACAAAAAACATGCTTCCCGGAGCGTCTCCTTCAATTCTCAAGAATACGCTCGCAATGACACTTTCTGCTCCACCAGCCATTTCCATCATTTCATCAAAACTGACAACCCTGACATTGGGAACCTTCATATCAATCTTTTTATTTAATAGTGTAGAAAGTGCCGTAGCTGCATGCCCTGCTCCGATATTGCCAACTTCCTTTAATATATCAATATGCATATCAGATATTTTTATATGAAACGACATATTATGATCCCTTCAGTCTTTAGAGGTCTTTTTCCTCTAAAACACCAAGAATATTTTCTAAATCAATTAATATTAACAGGCGTTTGTCTAGTTTGATTACTCCGTTGATAAAATCTGCTGCTTCAGCACCAACAATTTCAGGAGGCGGTTCGACGATGCTAGACGGAATATCGATTACATCGTTTGCTCCATCGACAATAAGGCCAACTTCAGCTTCCGCAACCGAAACAATAATTACCCGAGAGCTATCTGTATAACCTTGTTCCTCAATGCCAAAACGGACGCGCAAATCGATCAGTGGTGTGACGACTCCCCTAAGATTCATGACACCTTTTACATAAGGTGAAGTGTGGGGCACTCTTGTGAAATGCATGATTTTTTCAATCGATTTCACTTGACCGACGGGAACAGCATATTCTTTTTCATTTAATTGGAAGACAATTACTTTCAAGTCTGATACCAGCATTTCAGCCATTTTGTTCACTCCTATATTTTCAGCATGCACATATAGATCATTAGCTCAGCGATTATTTAATTAATGCATTGCAGTCTACGATTAATGCTACCTGTCCATCTCCGAGGATTGTTGCACCTGAAATTGCAAAGACATTTGTTAAATAGTTTCCCAGTGATTTCAGCACTACTTCCTGCTGGCCGATAAAAGAGTCCACAACCAATCCGGCCATTTTATCACCCTTCCGGACAATAATCACAGAATGGAATTGGTCATCTTGTGGTTCAGTAGGAACTTCAAAGATCTCCTTCAAAAACAGAAGTGGAACAACTTTTCCTCTAAAATCGATAACTTTTTGGTTATGGGCTTTTAGAATATCTTTATCTTTGATTATTGCTGTTTCAATAATAGATGAAAGAGGAATCGCAAATTTTTCCTTCTGAATCTCAACGAGCATGACAGAAATAATTGATAATGTAAGCGGAAGCTGTATAGAGAAAATAGTTCCGGCGTTTTCTTTTGAATCAATTGAAATGGAGCCGCCTAATGATTCGATTGTATTTTTGACAACATCTAACCCCACTCCCCGGCCTGAGATATCGGAGATTTTCTCAGCTGTTGAAAAACCGGAGGAAAGGATTAATTCATACACTTGTTTATCAGTCATAGAAGGCGCGGCTTGCTCAGATACAATCCCTTTGCTGACAGCTTTTTTCAATACTTTCTCTCTGCTGATCCCAGCTCCATCGTCTTCTATTTCTATGAATACGTGGTTTCCGCTATGGAAGGCTCTTAAGACTACCGTTCCTTCCTCGCTCTTCCCTTTCGCCCGGCGCTCTTCAGGTGACTCTACTCCATGGTCAACAGAATTTCTCAGAAGGTGGACAAGCGGGTCACCGATTTCATCAATAACCGTACGATCTAATTCCGTTTCTGCACCAACGATTTCCATATTGATCTTTTTGTTCAGATCACGCGCGAGCTGGCGGATCATTCGAGGGAATCTATTAAATACAGTTTCTACTTGAACCATACGCATATTCAAGATGATATTTTGCAAGTCACCAGAAATCCTTGACATGCGCTCGACAGTTTCGGTAAGTTCAGTATTTTCGAGTTCCTTTGATATTTGTTCAAGCCTGCCTCTGTCTATGACCAGTTCTTCAAACAAATTCATCAGAATATCCAAACGCTCTATATTTACTCGGATTGTCTTGCTGCTGTTATTCTTACTATTATTCTTCTTTTCTCCTGCAGGAAGAACTTCTGCCTCAACTGAAGACTCTCTCATGACTATCTCAGCAGTGTTTTCATTCTGCTGGTTCACATGTGGTTCTAGGTCACTTGTCATAGTTTTAAAGTCATCCAATTCAAGTGATCTCACATTCGTTTTGACGACTTCAGATACCTTCATGATTTTCCCTTTAATGTCATCCTGGTTTTCTTTAGACACAATCGTCACAGAAAATTCAGAATCAAATTGTTCTTCTTCCAGCTGCTCTACAGAAGGATTTGCTTTAATTACTTCGCCAATCTGTTCCAAAACCTCAAAAACCATATATACCCTGGCTGCTTTTAAAAGACAATCTTCACGCAACCCGATCGATACCTCATAAACGCCAAAACCCTGCTCCTTTGATTGCTTCAGCACCGTAAGCTCAAATTCATCATAGTTTGAATGCAATGGAGCTTCTACAGCAAGTGCTGCTGCAGCCTCTGCATTAGCATGTGTAAGAGGATGCTCACCCATCTCAATCAATTTCAATTTGGCCACAGCTTCAGCGACGTCCATTTTCCCGTCTCCGCCTGCTGCAATCGATTGGACCATCTCTTCAAGGTGGTCAACCGCAAGGAAAATGACATCAAGTAGTTCAGGGCTCGTTTTCAGACGGCTGTTCCGGATTGCATCCAGAACATTCTCCATTTGGTGAGTCAAGCTTGCCAAATCTTCATAACCCATTGTTGCTGACATCCCTTTTAAGGTATGTGCTGATCTGAATATCTCATTAATGATCGTCAAATCTTCAGGATTCTTTTCAAGTTCTAATAATTGTTCATTACAGGACTGCAAATGCTCTTTACTTTCTTCAATAAAAACTTCAAGATATTGATTTAATTCCATGTGCTCCGCACCCCCGGCCTTAAATATAATTCATGATTGATTCTGCTATATTTTCTACATTCACCACTTCATCCACCAAATTCGTTGCAATAGCGGATTTTGGCATCCCAAAGACAATAGAAGTTTCCTGTGATTCAGCAATCGCTTTTACATTTCCGTTTTTCTTCATTTCGATAAGACCCTTGGCTCCGTCCGATCCCATTCCCGTCATGATGACTGTTATTTTTGAAACATGCTTCAAGCTGCTAACCGACTCAAGCAGAACGTCCACTGAGGGGCGATGCCCATTGCGTGGAGCAGATTGCCCAAGACTGACAGCGAGGCTCGTTCCAATACTTTTTACCTCAAGATGCATTCCGCCTGGAGCGATATAGGCTGTTCCCTTTTGCAGCAGCTCACCGTCCTCCGCTTCCTTTACTTTAATTTCACTTAAGGAATCAAGCCTGTTAGCCAGGGACTTCGTAAAACCTGCAGGCATATGCTGTACAACCAGGATCGGTGAGCCAAAATCCTTTGGCAATGATGTCAACACTTGCTGCAGAGCTCTTGGGCCACCAGTCGAAGTACCAATACAGACAATTTTTTTCGCATTGGTATCACGTCTGCTTCCATTAATAGACTGCTTTTCCGACGCTTTTTTTTCAGAGGTGATGAATTTTTTCGTTTCCTTTGAAGAGGAAAAGATATTATCTTGGTGATTATGCATTATTTTGCGCAGATTAGCTTTACTGGCCGAGAGAACCTTTTCAATCAGCTCCGCCTTGATTTTATGTAGGTCGATTGAAATGGAGCCGGACGGTTTTGCTACGAAATCCACTGCACCAGCCTGTATTGCCTGAAAGGTCGTATCCGCACCTTCCATCGTTGTGCTAGACAGCATGACGACAGGTATCGGCTGTTCCTTCATGAATACCTTCAAAACTTCCAATCCGTTCATGATTGGCATTTCGACATCTAGAGTAACAACATCCGGACATAAGGTCCGCCATTTCTTTATTGCGTCCTCTCCATTTCGTGCAGTGCCAATAACATCAATCTTGGAATGTTCAGATAGAAAGTCGCTAATCAGCTTTCTCATGAAAGCCGAATCATCTACGATGAGAACCTTAATTTTTGCCAATTCGACCACTACCTTTCGAAAAGGAATTGCTTTAATCTTGCTGTAAAACTTCTGTTATCTCTCTTTTCGGCATTGTAGCTCACTTTGTCCATATATTTTTCCAATATAGCGGCCATTCCCTTTGAAACTTGTGACCGTTCATTGAACAATACAAATGGAATTTGCCTTTTTACCGCCTCATGAACACTTTTGTCATCCGGAAGCATCCCTAGCTTAATAGTTGATCGGCCGAGAAACTTCTTTAAAACATCCTCCAGCCGGGAAAGGGTTTCATTTCCTTCCTTTACGGATCCAGCCCTGTTGACAACTAAATAAAATGGTAAAGTTGAATCAGCCATATGGATATATTTCATGGTCGCATAGGCATCCATGAGTGATGTAGGTTCTGTTGTAGTAATAACAAAGATTTCATTGACTGATAGAAGGATTGACAGCGTTTCTTCATTCAACCCTGCTCCCATATCAAAAATAAGATAATCATATTTTTTCAGGACTTCTCCGAGGCTTGATGTGAAATAATCTACGGAATTATGATCCATTTTAATTAACTGGCTTAAGCCTGTACCACCGGAAATATATTCGATTCCTTCTGGTCCCTGAAAAATAATTTCTTCCAGAGAAGACTTTCCCGAAAGAAAATCGGCGATTGATAGATGAGTGCTTCTTCCCATCAAAATCTCAATATTCCCCATCCCGATATCAAGGTCAAATAACAACACTTTATATCCTTTCCTGGCTAAGGATATTGAAAAATTCAGTGAAAAGTTGGACTTGCCAACCCCTCCCTTTCCACTTACAACAGCTAGCGTTTTCGCTTCCTTATCCGGGATTGTTTGTTTTAGCCGTTCTCTTAGTTTCTCTGCCTGGTCACTCATAGCTGCTGACTCCAAGAATGGTATTTACGATGATTTCCGGATTTGCTTCTATCAGATCATCGGGCACGTCCTGGCCATTCGTCAAATAGGCGATGCCGGTCGAGAACTTCTGTGACATATTCAGCATCGCTCCATAAACAGACGTTTCATCTAATTTAGTAAAAATGAATTTGTCGATGTGGATGAGCGAAAATTGGTTTCGGATTTCTTCCATATCCCTTTGTTTCGAAGTTAACGCAAGCACAAGGAAGGTTTCCATGTCATTATTAAAATCAATCGCATTTTTTAAATCGCTGACATATTTTTGATTTCTGAAGTTCCTTCCGGCTGTATCGATAAAAACGACATCATATTCCTTGAACCTATTTGTCGCTGTCTGAAAGTCATCGATGTTATAGCAGACTTCAATCGGTACATCGAGAATTTTTGCATATGTTTTTAATTGTTCAATTGCAGCAATCCGATATGTATCGGTCGTGATAAACGCTACTTTTTTCTGATGCTTCAATACACATTCAGCTGCAATCTTTGCAAGAGTCGTCGTTTTCCCCACACCAGTTGGGCCGATTACATTCACGAATTTCTTTTGAAAAGAAATCCCTCCAAATGATTGGTCAGCCAACTTTTGAGTGACGGCTTCCGCACTCCATTTTCTTATTTCTTCAGTGTTCGCAGCTGCCCCGCCTAAATACCATCTTTCTAGAAGAGTAGCCGAGAGCTCATCGATTAATTCTGTCTCCAGCTCCTGAGTTTTAAAGTACTGCAGCTGCCTGCTGACCGGCTCAGGCAAAGACACCGGTATATCAGGCTGTGCACTTTTACTTTTCAGCAATTCCTTTAACAGTGCAATCTCTCTTATCAACTCACTATTTCCATTTGAAATCTGAACTGCTGGATTTGCCTGCTGCAGAACAGGCTGATGCTCATTGGCTTTTAAAGATTTTTTTATCAAAGGTTCTCTCTGAGACTTCTCCTGCTTAGCAGGTTCCATGCTTATTTCTGTATCAGGATCTATAGCCGCGATTACTTCTATATTATTTTTACTGAAAAAACCCATGAAACCGCCTGTCTGGATGACGCGTGAATTTAAAATCACCGCATCGCTTCCCAGTTCCGCTCTAACTTGTTTCATTGCTTCGGGCATGGATGAAGCTGTATACTTTTTCACTTTCATTCTACATTCACCACTCCGACACTTTGGACTTCAACATTTGCTTCTAATTCGTTATAAGACAATACTGGGATTTGCGAAAAATATCTTTCCGTCAATTGGCGGACGTACATCCTGACTGCAGGAGAGCAGAGGACGATTGGAGTTTGTTCCATAATGCTCAATTGTTCCACCTGACTTGCCACCGATTCTAGTATTCCCTGCGAAACAGCTGGGTCAAGCGATAAATAATTGCCATGCTCGGTTTGCTGAACACCTTCAGCAATTAATTTCTCCACCCGGCCTGACAGTGTAATGACCTTCAGCGTATCTCCCACTCTTGAATACTGGTTAGTTATCTGTCTAGCAAGTGCCTGGCGAACATATTCTGCCAAAATCTCCGTATCAGTTGTCACCTTCCCATAATCAGCAAGTGTTTCGAAAATGATCGGAAGGTTTCTGATTGAAACGTTTTCCCTAAGCAGTTTTCCTAGTACCTTTTGGATCTCACCGACAGACAATGGATTTGGTGTCGCTTCCTCCACGAGGATTGGATAACTTTCCCGTAAATGATCAATCAGCTGCTTCGTTTCCTGTCTGCCAAGCAGTTCATGCGCATTCGCTTTGATGACCTCGGTAATATGCGTTGAAACTACCGATGGTGGATCGACTACTGTATAGCCAAATATTTCAGCCTGTTCCTTCATTTCTTCGGTAATCCACTTTGCTGGCAGTCCAAAGCTTGGCTCGATTGTATCGATACCTTCCACGGATTCATCATCGATTCCCGGGCTCATCGCCAGATAATGGTCTAGAAGCAACTCACCCCTGGCCATTTCATTACCTTTGATTTTTAGTCTGTATTCATTCGGCTGGAGCTGGATATTGTCGCGAATCCTGACAACGGGTATAACGAGACCTAACTCAATCGCGAGCTGTCTTCTGATCATGACAATCCTGTCGAGCAAGTCTCCTCCCTGATTTGTATCTGCCAGCGGAATCAAACCATAACCAAATTCAAATTCGATTGGATCAACATTCAGCAAGTTGACAACACTTTCCGGACTCTTCATTTCATCCATCTGGATGTCTTCTTCCATGTCCTCAAGCTGTTGTTTATCAGGTTCAGGTACACGCGAGAAGGTATAGCCTCCGACTGCCATCAATGCCGCTAGAGGAATCGTCAATAAGTCAGAGATGGGAGTGAATAAGCCTAGGAGAAAGATGGTTCCACCGGCTACATATAGCATTTTTGGATATGCCGTAAGCTGAGATGTGATATCAAACCCCAGGTTTCCATCAGATGCTGCACGTGTGACAACAATACCTGTTGCAGTAGAAATCAACAGCGCAGGAATTTGGCTTACGATTCCGTCCCCTACAGTCAGCAGTGAATATCTTTGAGCCGCTTCACCAATTGCTAATCCTTGTTGAGTCATTCCTATGACTATTCCAAAGATTAAGTTAATCAACACGATAATAATGCCGGCAATCGCGTCACCCTTTACAAATTTGCTGGCACCATCCATAGCCCCGTAAAAGTCAGCTTCTCGGCTTACTTTTTCGCGCCGTTCACGTGCCTGCTGCTCAGAAATCATTCCAGCATTCAAATCCGCATCAATACTCATTTGCTTACCTGGCATCGCATCGAGCGTAAACCTGGCTGCAACCTCTGATACACGTTCAGAACCCTTCGTGATCACAATAAATTGGATAATGATCAAGATGAGGAAAACAACCATCCCGACTACTACATTGCCTCCGACTACGAACGAGCCGAAAACCTCGACTACTCCACCTGCTTCCCCATGTGAAAGGATTGAACGTGTCGTCGAGACGTTCAGGCCCAAACGGAATAAAGTTAAAATTAACAGCAATGAAGGAAAAACAGAAAATTGCAGAGGTTCCGTCATATTCATTGTGTTCAACAGCACTAAAAGCGCGATGGAAATATTTATCATGATCAGTATACTTAATAGCCATGATGGAAAAGGAATAATTAACATCGCCACTATTAAAATGACACCAAATATGACGGATAAATCTCTTGCTGACATATTTCTTCTCTCCTAACACTGCATAACCTAGAACTTACAGTACTTTATTTTTTGCCTGGTAAACGAAAGCGAGGATTTCAGCCACTGCCTTGAAAAATTCTTCCGGAATGGCATCTCCGATTTCTGTCTGGCTGTACAACGCCCTTGCTAGCGGCCGGTTTTCAACGGTGACAATCTCATTTTCCTTGGCAATTAATTTAATTTTTTGGGCAACGAAGTCTACACCCTTTGCCACAACGATCGGCGCATCCGATTTCTGATCGTCATATTTCAGGGCTATGGCAAAATGCGTTGGATTCGTAATGACCACATCTGCCTTGGGCACCTCTTGCATCATCCGCCGCATTGCCATCTCTCTTTGTCTTTGTTTGATTTTTGATTTGATGAGTGGATCTCCTTCGATGTTCTTATACTCATCCTTTAAGTCCTGTTTAGACATGCGGATACTTTTTTCAAAATCATATTTTTGGTATAGATAATCCATTAATGATAAAAATAGCAATGCTCCGGAAGCAAAAAGTCCCATTTGAAGAGTCAGACCGGCAATTGTCCCCAGTGCCGTCGCCATACTCTTGCTCGATAGCAGCAGAACCTCATCCATCCTTGACCATAGGACCGAGAAGGCAATCAGACCAATGAAGCTGATTTTAAGAATGGACTTAATTAATTCGACAATCGCCCTCATCGAAAAGATTCGTTTAAATCCGCTGATCGGGTTAATTTTCTCTAATTTCATTTGAATGGCTTCTGTTGAAAACATAAAGCCAACCTGTGCATAGTTTGCAGCCACCCCAGCTACCAGAGCAACCATCATCACTGGGCCAAGAAAAATCGCGAGCTCAGCAAGGATTTCAAACAATATCGATTCAATATTTTTTTCAGTAAGATCCATAAGCATATAATTTTGCAAGGAATGACGGAGAACTCCAATCATCCTCTCAGTCATCGTTTTTCCAAAGAACATCAAAAATAAAAAGACTGCTAGAAGAACAACTGCAGTGTTGACATCCTGACTTTTAGCAACCTGTCCTTTTTTTCTAGCATCCTGTTTCTTTTTAGGAGTGGCTTTCTCAGTTTTCTCGCCAGCAAAGAACTGCAGATCCAATGTTAAAAAATCCATTTAAGCTCCTCCAATTAACTCCATCAAACCTCTCATAGTTGCCAGTGTGGTAGCAAACAGATCGGAAATGACCATCAACAGCACACCCATAACCGCGATAAGGACTACAAAACTGACTCCTATTTTTACAGGCAGTCCGACAACGAAAATGTTCAGCTGAGGTACGGTCCTTGCTACAATTCCCATAGCAACGTCCACCAGGAACAGGCTGCCGACTACAGGAAGAGACATTTGGAATGCAATGATGAACATTTTATTGAATGCCAGGATGATATACTCGGCTATATTTTGATTACCGAAAGGAATCATCACCTGATCAATCGGTATAAAATTATAGCTATAAAAAATACCATCAATCAGTAAGTGATGTCCATTAACTGTCAGCAAAAATAACAGAGCGATTGTATATAAATATTGTCCCATCAAGGGGCTCTGGGCACCCGTCTGGGGATCAATGACGTTAGCGATTGCAAAGCCCATTTGGAAATCGATCAATCCACCGGCAATTTGTATTGCTGACATCATCAGAGCAGCTATAAAACCGATGAGCAAGCCAACAAGGGCTTCTTTAATAATCAGTAAAAAATAAGTACCGTCTATTACGATTTCAGGAGCTCCTACAGACGAAAACATAATAATAGAAAGGAAGAAACCCAGCCCGATTTTATGCGAAGCTGGAATCGTTCTGTATGAAAACAACGGCATCATCAAGAAAAATGATGTGACCCTGACGAAAATAAGCAAAAATGCCGGAAAAGAAGGAATAAAATCAATCATGGCTTCATCCTACAAACCTGGTCAAATTTGAGAAAATCTCGCTGGCATATGAGAGCATATAGCTGAGCATCCATGGACCGAAAAAAACGATGCCAAGCAATACGGCAACAATTTTTGGAACAAAAGCCAATGTCTGTTCCTGGATTTGTGTTGTTGCCTGAAAAATGCTGACAATCAAGCCCACTACCAGTGCAAGTGCGAGCAACGGGCCAGAAATCATCAGCACCGTATAGATTCCCCGTTCAGCTATTGAGATGACTGCTTCTGAAGTCATTAATTAATCACCTGCTTAAAAACTTTGTAATAAGGATTTCACGACTAAATACCAACCATCTACCATTACAAATAGAAGGATCTTAAATGGAAGTGAAATCATTACCGGCGGAAGCATCATCATTCCCATTGACATCAGGACACTTGCTACTACCATATCAATGACCAAAAAAGGGATGAAAATCATGAATCCTATTTGGAAAGCTGTTTTGATTTCACTAATCGCGAAGGCGGGAACAAGTGAAGTCAATGGTATGTCTTCGACTGATTTAGGAGGTTCTGCCTTTGAATACTCAAGAAATAAAGCAAGGTCCTTCTGTCTTGTATGAGCGCTCATGAATTCTTTAAATGGAATGGATGCTTTTTCATAAGCTTGCTCCAAATTAATCTCTTCGTTGAACAATGGTGTCAGCGCCTGTTCATTCACTTCCTGGAAGGTAGGGGCCATGATGAAGAATGACAAGAATAAGGCTAACCCAATCAACACTTGGTTTGGCGGCATCTGCTGGGTTGCAAGCGCCGTTCTGACAAAGGAAAGAACGATAATGATCCTTGTAAAACTCGTCATTAAAATCAAGATGCTTGGCGCAAGAGAAAGTACAGTCAGAAGGAGCATCAGCTTTACAGAAGTTGATACATTCTCAGGAGCGCTGCTGTTGAAAAACTCCATAAACTCATTCATCTTTTTCTGACCCTTTCTTTTGAATCTCTTCAAGCATTTTCTTTCTTCCGCTTGCCATGTCATTCAGCTGATGCTTTAGTAAGGCGGAAAAAGTTGAACTTTCCTTGCTGCCATCCTTATTCGTTCTTTTAAGGAACTTTGTCACAATATCGCTTGGCTGTACAAGCTGTTCCACTTTGTTGTTATATTCCTGGATGACTTGACTGTACTCCTCGGGATCGTCAATTTCTTTTAACAGTTGTATATTTTCACCAACACCAACAATGAGCAGCCTATTGCCTGCTTTGACAATCTGGATTGACCTGTTAGCCCCAAGGCTTGTCCCCCCAAGATTTTCTACCAGCTGCGAGCTCTTGTATGACATGCTTTTTTTATTGATGAATTTAAGCAGGAAATATAAAAGCCCTGCTACAAATGCGGTGGCAAGAATCATTCTTAGAAAATCTAAAAATGTAACCCCTATTTTTGTGTCTGTATCTTCTGCTTGATTCTTTGTTTTGTCTGCCTGGCCGTCATCACAAGAATCCGGTTTTTCCAGGCAATCCTTTACACTTGTATTTAGCTGCTCCGCATATGCCATGCTGAGCGGGCTCAACAGAGCAGCTAATAGGAAAAGGACTATTGAGGCAGTTCGTATTAAATTTAACATTTGCCGCACCCTCTAAGTAGGCTCTTTTCATAACCTTAAGATTTTTTGACCCTATTTAGGAACTTAAAAGATTATTAGCTTAATGCTTTTGAGATCGCTTCAATCACTCGGTCTGCCTGGAACGGTTTTACAATAAAATCCTTCGCTCCCGCCTGGATCGCATCGATAACCATCGCTTGCTGACCCATAGCGGAACACATGATAACCTTTGCGTTTGGATTCACTTTTTTGATTTCCTTTAAAGATGTGATTCCATCCATTTCCGGCATCGTTATATCCATCGTTACAAGATCCGGCTGTAATTCCTTATATTTTTCAAGTGCCTGCATCCCATCAGCTGCTTCAGCTACGACCTCAAAACCATTCTTGCTTAAGATGTCCTTGATCATCATTCTCATGAAAGCCGCATCGTCCACGACTAAAATTCTCTTTGCCATTGAAGTTCCTCCTGTGTTTTATCTCAATTTTTTGATTCTGTCACTCTGGCTGATAATATCTGTTACACGTACTCCGAAATTCTCATCAATGACCACAACTTCTCCCTGGGCGATCAGCCGATTGTTAACGAGGATATCGACGGGCTCTCCAGCGAGCTTGTCCAGTTCGATAATCGATCCTGAAGTAAGTTCGAGTATATCCTTTACAGACCGTTTGGTTCTTCCCAATTCAACCGTTACCTGTAAAGGAATATCCAGAAGCATATCAAGGTTTTTCGTTTCCGCTTGCTGCGGCTGGAAAGTCTCAAAGCTTGAGAAAACCGCTGGCTGTACAGTTGGCTGAGCACCGGTCATCACGCTGCCAAAATGCTGAGGTCCAGTGGTTTGAACAGGCTGCTGGTGGCTCCATGCTTCAGCAGGCATAGCTTGCTGGACAGGCTGCTGGTAATAAACCTGTTCAGGCTGTGGCTGGTAAGGTGCTTGCTGCTGCGGCTGGGTTGGCAGTTCTGGCTGTGAGGACACATTTGCATGTGCATCAGGCATGGTTTGCTGCGTGATCGTTTCTTGTGAAGAACCAGGGTTCAATAATTCATCAACAAGGCTTTTCGCGAATTTGACAGGCAGCAGTTGCATAATATTCGAATCAATTAAACTTCCAATCTTTAAAGAAAAAGAAACCTTGACTAAAATATCATCTTCAGGAATCGTTTCCGTTCCTTCTCCTTCTGCAACGTTAAGAAGGTTAATATTTGGTGGTGATATATCGACTCTTTTATTGAATACAGTTGACATCGAGGTTGCGGCAGATCCCATCATCTGGTTCATCGCTTCCTGTACTGCGCTCATCTGGATCTCATCAAGCAAGTCCTTCGGATTCAGGCCATCTCCACCCAGCATTAAATCCGCAATAATTGCTGCATCCTGGCGCTCTATGACAAGCATGTTGCTGCCAATAAAACCTTCCGTATAATGCACCTGAACAGCTACGTAGGGATCTGGAAATTCTTCCTCAAGCTTTGTCTTATGTACAACAGTTACTGTTGGAGTGTTAATTTCCACCTTTTGATTCAGTAAAGTCGATAATGCTGTAGCCGAGCTACCGAAAGAAATATTTCCTACCTCTCCTAGCGCATCTCTTTCCATAAACGAGAAGTAATCATCTACATTAATTGTTTCCTCTATTTCATTCAATTCTTCAGAAGTTCCTCTTAAAAGCGCATCGATTTCATCTTGTGATAACATATCATCGCCCACCATCATCGTCTCCTCCCTTCAATGTATCTAACACTTGAATGGCTAATTTTTTGTTAATCTTTCCTGGTTGCCCGACGAATTTTGGAATTCCACCGATTTTTATCATCATAGGCTGGTCGATCTGCTGGTTTAATTCAATTACATCTCCTATATCAAACATCAGGAAATCCTGGATGGAGATTTCGGAAGAGCCAATTTCTGCAATGATATGGACATCCGCCTTATGGATTTCCTTTTGCAGTACTTCATACTCTATTGGCAAGCCTTCCTTCTTATCTGTTTGCATCCAATACTTTACAGATAGCATCGGCATAATCGGCTCAAGCACCACATGCGGGATACACATATTGATCATTCCGCTAGCTTCGCCTATTGTCGTATTAAGTGAAATAACTACTACTGTTTCATTAGGAGAAACCATCTGCAAAAATTGCGGATTCACTTCAAACTCTGTCAGCTGCGGATCAATTTCAGATATTGACCCCCAGGCCTCCTGGAAGTTTTCAAAAGCTTTTTCAAACATGTTTGACATGATTTTCGTTTCGATCTCTGTCAGATTGTCAATTTTATTATGACTTGTACCTCGCCCACCTAGCATCCTGTCCATCATCGCATATGCGATATTAGGATTTACCTCCATCAGGATTCTGCCATCTAAAGGCGGAACATCAAATACATTCAAAATGGTCATTTTCGGAATTGACCTGATGAATTCTTCATAAGGAATCTGATCAGCCGATGCAACACTGATTTGGACATATGTCCGTAGCTGCGCCGAGAAGTAAGTCGTAAGCAATCTCGCAAAATTCTCATGTATTCTTGTGAGGCTGCGGATCTGGTCTTTTGAAAAACGTAACGCCCTTCTAAAATCGTAAACTTTGACTCTCTTTTCGACTTGCTCTTTCTTTAATTCATCTGCATCCATCTCACCTGTTGATAATGCAGAAAGCAGAGCGTCTATTTCGCTTTGTGATAATACCTCTCCCGACATACCCTCACCTCCATTTTCAGTATGTTTGGTTAGTTAAAGTTCTTATTGGAGGAGAGACCCTGTAATATACACATTCTTTATTTTGCCTTCTTGCATCAAGCTGTTTAATTTGGCCTTAAGAGTTTCTTCCAGATTCTTCTTGCCTTCCTTACCTTGCAGTTCCTCAGATTTCTTTTCAGACAACTCATAAATGATGAGATTCCTTACCTGAAAGTCTCGCTTCTGCAATTCTTCTTTCGCTTTTTTACTGTCTGTCTCAATTTTGAAAGATATTTTGATAAAATCATTTGAAGCCAGGTTTGTCGTCACTTCTGGAATATCAACTGATGCTTCTAAAACCTCATCGATCGTTGGTTCTTTTTTTCCTTCATCGCCAGTCAGTTTCATTACAACGACAAAAGCAATCGTTCCCACCAGCATGATCGCTACAAGCATGATCAGCATAATCATAACAAGTTTATTATTCTTCATTTTCATGTGCCTCCAAAGTACGCCTTCCAAGAAGGCCGACAATCTGAAAAAATCCCTTTATTAAAGCGCTAACCTGTGATTCGCTTTCCTTAACTACGTATTTCCTGCCGTTAGTCAGCATGATAGTCGTATCAGGAAAGGATTCAATAGTCTCAATCAATAGCGGATTAATTCTAAACGTTTTCCCATTTAACTTCGTTACCTTTATCACTATAAATCACAGGGGCTAAAAGCATTAAGCTCTCAGCCCTGCTCCTCTCTTAATCTATCGTTTAAGGTTTACAAGCTCCTGCAGGATTTCATCAGACGTAGTGATGATTCTAGTATTTGCCTGAAAACCACGCTGCGCAGTAATCATCTCAGTGAATTCCTCAGAAAGGTCAACATTTGACATTTCAAGGGCACCTGCAGCTATTGTCCCGCGGCCTTCACCAGGAACATTAATATTCCTTTGTCCTGAGTTAACCGATTCCTGGAAAGTATTGTTCCCTGCTTTGATAAGACCTGAAGGGTTGCTGAACTTTGCAAGCGCTAATTGGCCAATCGTCATGATTAATCCGTTGGAGTATACCCCGTTGATTTCCCCGCTTGACCCAATATTGAAGCTTTCGAGCAACCCTTGAGTATTTCCGTCAGGGTATGCGTTTGCATCCATGCTGCCGCCATCAATAGTCAAATCTTCAAGTGAGATTTTTACCGATAAATTCTGACCCACTCCATTTCCGTTGTTTACAACCAGGTTGAAGTTTTGAATTGGTGTATTGGTTGGTACGGTAATGTTCTGGGTTTGTGTAGTCGCTGGCTCTATCGACTTATCCACAAAAGAAAGCTTCCATTGTCCGGATGCCGGCGTAATTGGAGAAATCGTCATATCAATGACATGCTCAACTCCCTTATCATCAACTACCTTAATTTGCTGCAAAGTTTCTGATTCACCTTTTGCATCCTTAGGCAAGTTCCCCTTCATAACAAGTTCAGTAGTCGTTTTAGCAGGCAGGAGGGCGTTAACGTTAACTGTAATGTCTTCAAGAGCGCCTTTGTCATTTAAAGATTGCACCTTCAAACCATCGCCTGTTACAAGTGTTCCATAGTCATCAAGATAGAAATTGCCAGCGCGTGTATAAAGTTCTTGTTGCCCTTGTTTGACAATGAAATAGCCATCGCCCGTGATCGCGAGGTCAAGAGCTCGTCCTGTCGTTTGCAAGCTTGCTTGTGTATCGACAGTATCGATGCTTGCCATTGTGGAACCAAGTCCTACCTGCATAGCGTTTCTTCCGCCACGATTGTTTTGCACTGCACTGGCACCAGATACCATCTGATTCATTGTATCTTTAAAAGTCACACGGCCCTTTTTAAAGCCGAAAGTATTTACATTGGCAATATTGTTTCCAATTACGTCAAGCTTTGTCTGAAAGTTTTTCATTCCGCTGATTCCTGAGTACATTGAACGAAGCATTTTTTTGACTCCTTCCTAATTTGCGAGCTGTTTCTGTCGGTCCACAGCCCAGGCCTCCGTAAAGGTCCAGCCTATTTAATTTTCCAAAACAATAGTCCCATTAATATTAGTAAAAATCTGGTCAGCAGCTTCATGGCGCCCCATGGCTGTAATGACGGTATTGTTCTTTGCACTGACGATTAAAGCAGCGTCCTTCAAGAGCACAAGTGAATCATTTACACCCTTCGCCTTTGCCTGTCTCACTTTATCTTCAATCTTTGTCCAGCGTTCCTGGCTGATTTCAATTCCTCGCTGTGCCAGCCTTTCCTCTGCATGCTTGCTCAAGATGAGCCTGTTGTTACTTTGGATTGCTGACTGAAGCTGTAAAGAAAATGGCATCTGGGAAGCCTGGTTAGGGTTAATTGGCTTTTGGTGGCTCCTGCTAACAGGCAGTGACTGGATTGGACGAAACTGCGCCTTTTCCATAACATCACTTCCCTACATTATTGAATTTTTGTTATTTGTGAATATACAATGCTAGTACCATTTTCATCGTTCATTACATATGAGGTTTTGCCGTTTTTAAATGAAACAGATTGCACCACGGCTTTTTGCTCTTGTTTATTGGCATCAAGGTAAGTAATTGTCTTTCCGATCAGCATGCTTGCTTGCAGCATATGATTCTCTTGGGAAAGCTCATTAATCTGTGAAATATTGCCCGGTTCCAGTGTCGTTCCATCCTCAAGGATGAACAGTACATCGTTCTCCTTAAATTGTACGGAAGCAACCTTCCCTGTACCTTCTTTTACAATCTCCTGACCATCCTGCTCCTCAATCTTGTGCCAGGTAATTTCTTTTCCGGCAAATTGGCTGTATGATATCATTCTGTTTTGCTCTTCAGCCTGTACAAACCGGTCTATTGATTTGCCCATATTCGTTATTTGCTCAAGGGTTGAGAAAGTAGCCATCTGTGCGACAAAATCTTTATCCTGCATAGGATTTAATGGATCCTGGTTTTGGAGCTGTGTCATTAGTATTTTTAAAAAATCGTCTTTCCCTAAAACATCAGACCCTGAACTCTTTCGTTCCTTCTGAAGATTTGAAAGTAAATAAGAAGAATTAATTCCATTTACCATATTTAGAACCTCCTATGCTTCTGTATTAAGAAGCGCTTCCTCAAAAGTGAGGTTAAAATCTCCTTGATCTTCTTTGCTGTCCTGCTCCTGTCTGTCCGGCTGTCTATGCTGCTGATGTGGATCTCTGTTCAAAAATCTTTCCTGCTGTGAGGTCTGCTGAGATATTTCAATTCTTTCCACTGAAATGTTTTGAGCTGCGAATGCCTGTTTAAGCCCATTCACCTGAGATTCCAGTGCCTCCTTGGCCGTTCCAGTCGTTGTAATGATCCGCGCTATCATAGTCTGGTCTTTCTGGAACAGTTCAACCCTCACACTCCCAAGGTGCTCAGGGAATAATTTAATGAACAGCTTTTGTGTCCCTCCGGTGTTCAAGAACTGAGACTTAGAAAGAATGGACTCAAACTGCTTCATTAAAAGCTCGCCGGAAACCATCTTTTCCGGGTTATTCCGCATGATGCTCAGTTGCTCTAATTTACCAATTTGCGGAAGGAATCCAAATTGATTACTATTGCTTTCTGCTTTTTGTACTACTGGACTTTCAGCATCAAAATTCACATCTAATGTGATAGTTTGAGAGTTTTCCATGTTTAACTCTGCAGCTAAACGGGTAAACCTCATTTGGATAAAGTCTGTTTTCATCCTTCCCGGTTCGGTCTGGCTCCCTAATTTCTCACCGATTCCATGGAGAAGTCCGTCTAAATCAATCGTGACTTTTTCTCCTGTAGAAGGAGCATTTTTTACGAAAAGGGCATGAATTTTTAATGCCTTTAAAATTTGCAGATCATTTTTATCAAGCTTATTTGCCAAATCCTTCTGAGGCAGCTCCGCTATTCCAGAAAGTAATTTAGCAAACTGCTGTATTAGATCATCCTGAATTGGTGCCTCTTCATGACTATGACTGGTCCACTTTTGAATAAAAACATCTAATTGGCTGCTGCTTATTCCTAATTGTTCGAGAATTTTTTCAAGCAGAGCTTCCGCATCCTCAGGATCCATTCCTTCTAGGATATCCATTCCAGCTTCAAGTTCTATTAAATTCCCCTGCTGAAGTAACATTGCTGTTTCCTTAGTTTCGTTGGACAACTCACTTTTTTCATCTAATTTAGCTGACTCTTTTGTAATATTGTCTGATTGAGGTTCTCTTGATTGAACATCAGACAACGCCTCCGAAAACTTTCCCTTACTAGTTTTGGAATCCAAAGGGCGGACAGGAGAATTTGGTTTAACTGCTATTGCTCCAACTTCCACTTTTTCACCTCCTTTCAATTCTGGGTTGGATTAAGGCATCTGTTTGCTAGATTCATTGGTCAGCAATTCTGTATATTTTGCCGCTACATCTGAAGGAAGCTTTTCCATGATTGCTGCAAGTGATTCGGCTTTTATATTTGTTAAAATTTTAAGTGCTTCTTCATTTTCCATTTCAGCAATGATAGGAGCAGCTTTTTTTGCTGACATCGTTTCGTAGGTTTTTACGATATCTTTGAATGCTCGTTTATTGTCTTCCTGTATGGCCGTCAGCTCTTCAATCTGTGCTTCAAGCTGTGTCTTCTCAAGCTCCAAACGCTCTGCTTCCATGTCTTTGCTTTCAATCTTTGCTTCGAGCTGTTCCATCTTGGCTTCATTGTCCTGTATTTCCGCTTCCAGGCTAATGATATTCTTCTCGTATTCTTCCACTGATGGCTGCTCGTCTTCGTTCAGCATTTTTGAAACAAACGGGATTTTTTCGCCCAGTTCACTTGCTGTCTGAAAAACATTTATACCCGCAAACGATAGGACTACTAAAGCAACGACAATTGCGAATAATGCCGGAATGGCAATCACAAACAAAAACCATTGGAACCGATTGACAGGCTGGCCCTCTTTTTCCTCAAAACTCTTTTCCATTAAATCACCTAATTTCCCGGTTCATATATTGCTGAATCGAGATCTCGTCCATCATCCTGCTTTCGGCATACTTTTCCTCGGCGAGGAATTGATGATGATCCTTTTCTTTGATCTTCTCGTACTTTTTCACTTCTACATTCTTTTCCATTAGCTGCATTTGTTGAAAATTCATGATATTTCTGGCATTCATGACGACCTTTTGGTAATGTTCGATCGATTTTTCAAGGTTTCCGATGAACTGTTGATGATGGCGAATTTCCTGTACTGGGAGCCCGCTGACAAGTCTTCCTGATTGATAGCTTTCCAGATCCTCTTTTTTCTTGAGGAGATGGTAAAGCCGGTCAGCCGCTTCCTCAAATTTCTTGACTGAATCCTGGTAAACTACCTGCGCTTCATCTTTTTCCCTGGACTTTAGTGACAGGATTTTATCAAATTTATAGTGATATTGCATAGAACCCATCAACCTTTCCTTACTAATTGCAACAGTTCCTGAATACTTTCATCGATGGACACTTTTTCACTTGTACCTTGTTTTAAAAAATTGAGTATCTGAGGGTAACGCATGATTGCTTCATCAATTTCGGGTGAAGAACCTTTCTTATAGGCTCCAATATTGATCAGGTCCTCAGAGTTTATATATGTACTCAATAGTTCCCTCAATCTTTCGGCCGCTTTGACATGATCCTCACTCACAATATTGTTCATGATCCTGCTGATGCTCTTCAAAACATTTACTGCCGGATACTGACCCTTGTTCGCTAAATTTCGGTCTAGAACGAAATGACCATCTAAAATGCCTCGGACTGTATCTGCGATTGGTTCATTCATATCGTCTCCATCTACTAGCACAGTGTAGAAACCAGTGATCGATCCGTGTTCATTTGTTCCTGTTCTTTCAAGTAGCCTGGAAAGAATCGCGAAAACAGAAGGTGTATACCCTTTCGTTGTTGGAGGCTCGCCGACAGCTAGGCCTACTTCACGCTGTGCCATTGCCACCCTTGTAACGGAATCCATCATCAGCATGACATTAAGCCCTTTATCACGAAAATATTCGGCAATTGCTGTTGCAGTATAGGCACCTTTAATTCTCATAAGTGCTGGCTGGTCAGAGGTAGCTACGACAACAATTGACCTTTTCAAACCTTCTGGACCTAAGTCTCTTTCAATAAATTCCCTTACCTCACGGCCACGTTCGCCAATTAGTCCTATTACATTCAAGTCTGCAGTTGTGTTCCGGGCAATCATTCCCAGTAATGTACTTTTACCAACACCACTACCGGCAAAAATTCCGACACGCTGCCCGTTCCCTACAGTTAGCAAGCTGTCTATCATTCTTACGCCAACTTCGATTGGTTCTGAAATCGGCGGTCTGCTCAGTGGATTTGGAGGATCCTGTTCTGTAGGAACAGATGCCAGCCCTTTTGGAAGGCTGGATTTATCCAGAGGGACACCAAGAGAGTCGACAACCTTCCCTATAAGTCCAGGACCTGCTTTTATTTCTAATGGCTTCATCGTCGTCTCGACAAGGCTCCCTGGGGATATATCATGAAGGGAAGTATAGGGCATCAAAATAACATTCTCATCTTGGAACCCGACAACTTCCGCCTGGATCTTACGTCTTTTTTTTGTACCTACATGGATGAAGCAAACATCGCCTATTGAGCTCTCAGGACCCTGAGATTCGATCATCAGCCCTACTACTCTTTTGACTCTTCCAAATCTTTTGAAGCTATCTATAAAGTCGATGTGCTCAAGTAAATCAGAAGCCTTCACTATTGCTCACTCTCCAACATTTCAAACAGCTTTTGTTTGATTTCTTCAAGCTGACTATCCACGCAAGCATCTATCCTGCCATTTTCAGATTCGATAATGCAAGAGTCTTCAGCCAATTCCTCATCCGGAAAAATGTAAAAATCAACTTCCTTTGGAAAAAGGGCTATAAGTTCTTCCTTTTGCCCCAGAAGATATTGATAATGATTCGGATGAATGTGAAGCTGGATATCCTTATAATCCCTGGCATTCTTCAAAGCCCTTTTGACAAGATAGATAAACTCTTCTTCATTTTCTGAAATCTTTTTGCCGAGTATTTTACCGGCCACCTTCATTCCTAAATCAAGAATGACCTTTTCAGCTGACTCGATATGGCTGTAATAATCCTGTCTTGACGCCTCTACAACTTCTTGTGCTGTCTGAATTAATTGGCGGCACTCATCATATCCCCGAGTATTCCCTTCTTCACGTCCGCGTTCATACCCGATTGCCCTGGCATCCTCCGCTAAAGATTCCTTCTCCTGTTCCCAGATCTGCTGCTCATGCATTACCTGCTCTTTGATAAGCCGTGCTTCCTCAAGAGCCTGGGCTAAAATCTTCTCAGCTTCCAATTCTGCCTCTCTGAGGATTTGAGTTCGTTCTGCTTCAGTATGTGTAAATACTGGTTTAGTCTCCTCATTAGGAATAGTTGTTTCCATCATCCTGATTGAAATCACTTTTTTCTCTGCGTCTGCAGGGACGGTGAAGTGTGATTTTATGAACCTAGACAATGATATCATCTCCTCCGCCGCGGGCTACGACGATTTCACCAGCTTCTTCCAGACGGCGGATGATAGCAACAATTCTTGATTGGGCTTCCTCTACATCACGCAAACGGACAGGTCCCATATATTCCATTTCATCCCTGAAGGTTTCCACCATGCGCTTGGACATGTTCTTAAAGACAATTTCTTTCACTTCATCACTAGAAACTTTAAGTGCAAGCATGAGGTCTTCGTTTTCACAGTCACGAATTACTCGCTGGATCGCACGATTATCAAGAGTAACGATATCTTCGAAGACGAACATCCTTTTCTTGATTTCTTCTGCGAGTTCAGGATCCTGGATCTCAAGGGCATCAAGGATTGTTCTTTCTGTTGCCCTGTCAACCCCATTCAAAACATCAACGACAGCTTCTATCCCGCCAGTTTGTGTATAGTCCTGAGTAACTGTCGCAGATAGCTTTCTTTCTAGTATTTGTTCTACTTCATTTATGATTTCCGGTGAGGTGCTATCCATAACGGCAATTCTTCGTGCAATATCGGCCTGTACTTCCTGAGGAAGTTCTGACAGTATTTGTCCAGCTTGAGCAGAATCCAAATATGAAAGAATAAGTGCAATTGTTTGAGGATGCTCATTTTGGATAAAATTCAGAATTTGACCTGCATCCGCTTTCCTCGCAAAGTCAAAGGGGCGCACCTGCAAGGACGAAGTCAGTCTGTTTATAATGACTGCCGCCTGATCGGCTCCCAGCGCCTTTTCAAGGACCGTTTTGGCATAGCCAATCCCCCCTTGGGTTATATAATCCTGTGCCAGTGCAATGTTATGGAATTCTTCGAGTATTTCTTCTTTTGCAGAAGAATCTACTTTTTTAACACCTGAAATTTCAAGTGTCAGCTTTTCAATTTCCTCTTCACTTAAATGCTTGTATACTGAAGCAGAAACATCCGGCCCAAGCGAAATCAGGAGGATTGCTGCTTTTTGTTTTCCAGTAAGTTCTTTCTGGTCCTTCCTTGCCATATGTCCTCCTCCTAATCCTCCGCAATCCATGTACGCAATAATTTTGCAAAGTCTTCCGGCTTTTCTTTCGCCATTTTTTCAAGCTGCTTCTTCTTCATCGTGCTTTCAGTTTCAAACTCTTTATTTACATCCGGTACATAGACTGATTCTGCCCGCTCTTCAAAGAAGATTTCCTTCTCTTCTTCCTTCGCTTTGCGTGAACGTAAGAACAGAATGAGCAGCAATGCGATAATTGCCAGCAGTATTCCGCCAACCAGGTAAATCCACCAAGGCAGTTTCTGGACAACTTCATTTTCAAAGGTTACTTTGCCATTGAACGGCTGAACAGAGACAACCACTTTATCTTCAATCGCGGCATCGGTAAGTTCTGTCCCTGAAGCATTTTTATCAATCGTTGTCCTGACAATCGTTCCAAGAATTTTCGTGATATCGTCTACTCGTTCCTGCGGAAGAGAATTCGGATCATCTGGTGTTGGAGGTTCAACCATCACCTGTATTCCCAAATCCCTTACTTTATAAGGACTTTCGGTGATTTCCTTACGTATTCTGCTAACCTCATTGTTAATCGTTTCTTCGACCTTTTCATAATCTCCATTGCCATTTGCGCCTTCAAGATACTGCGAACCCGTCGTATCAGCAGGATTTCCGCCTTCAGGAATTCCGCCAGCCTGTTCAGCATTTCCGGAAAAAGTTTCAGTAATCCGCTGTGCGCTAATTGCGATCCCTTCCATATTTTCCTTGTCTACTGGTTCAACGAGATTTTCTTCCCTGTTTTCCTGGGTAAAATCAACATCTGCAGTAACGGAAACTACGACCTTGTCACGTCCCATCAAGGTTCCAAGCATGTTTTGAACTTGTCTTTGAACATCTCGTTCAATTTGCTGTTTAATTTCATGCTGTGAAGCAAATGTTGCTCCATTAGAATTTTCATCATTTTTCAAATCAAAATACTCAAAGAATTGATTCATGATGACGATATTATCAGTGGGAAGATTTGGAACGCTTTTTGCTACCAGGTGATAAAGCGTACTAATCTGTTCTTCTTTAAATTGGTAGCCAGGACTGGTATTCAAGACGATCGAGGCTGAAGCTTGCTCAGCGCTGTCATTTACGAAGATCCCTTTCTCAGGAAGGTTAATCATAACCTTAGCATCGTTAACTCCTTCAATGCCCTTCATCAGGTCAGCAAGTTCTGTTTGCATAGCTTCCAGCTTAAGAACATTAAATTCATTATCTGTCATTCCTAAACCAGCATTCTGGCTGAAAAATGAATAATCAATGCTGCCTGATTTTGGGATTCCTTCTGCAGCAAGCTCTACTTTTAAACTATTTACAGACTCTTCCGGCACTAGTATTGTTTTACCGCCATCAGCAATTTCTGATTTTATGCCTCTGGCATCAAGGCTTTCTTTTATTGTCCCCGTTTCTGCTGGCGATAGATTGCTATATAAAGGTACAAGGGAAGTCCTGGTTGTAAAGAAGGCTGTTAGTGCTGCAACTGCCACTATCAAGAAAAGAGACGCTCCCAGACTGATCTTTTGCTTTCTGGTGCGCCCTTGCCAGAAATCCTTCATTGTATTTAAATACTTTTGAACGGTTTCTTTCATTTCAATCCCCCGGTTATTAAGTCTCTTCTTTTTATACAGCTAATAACCGCTACTACTTTAGTTTTTAGCCAATATTATTAGACTTGCATTCTCATCATTTCCTGATAAGCTTCTATAACTTTATTTCTCACTTCTAATGTAGCTTGCATCGTTATGCTCGCCTTTTGGCTCGCAATCATAACTTGATGGAGATCTACATTTTCACCGCGAGCTAATTTTTCTGTCATAATGTCTGACTGAACCTGAGATTGATTTAAATTCTCGATTGATTGCTTAAGTACGGACGTAAAACTTTGTTGCGCTTCGTATGGTGTAGATGTGGGAGTAGGCTTATTTGTCTCAAATGGCCTGACCATTTGGCTAACAGAATTGATCCCTAATGTATTCATCTAGAATTTCTCTCCTTACTTCCCAATTTCGAGTGCCTTCATCATCATTCCCTTAGAAGCGTTGAAGACTGTTACGTTTGCTTCATAGGACCGAGTAGCGCTGATTAAGTCGACCATTTCCCTTAAAGGATCGACATTTGGATACTCTACATAGCCAGTTTCAGGGTCTGCATCAGGATGCTCAGGATCATATACCATTTTCATTGGTGTCCTGGTATCTTCTTTTATTTGTGATACCTTTACTCCATTCCCCGCTGCATTCTCACTTTGGCTTCCCATTGCCTTGTTTAAAAAAGATGAAAAATTACCTTCCTTAGGTTCCAAAACAACCATTTTCCGGCGGTATGCTTTTCCATCAACACCCCTGGTTGAATCAACATTAGCCATATTGGAAGATATAACATCCATCCTCAGCCGTTGAGCTGTCAAGGCTGAGGCAGTTGTATTCATGCTATGGAACATCGTCATAATTATTTCCCACCCCGTATAACAGTCTGAAGAGAATTAAACTTCCCGTTAATCCTTTCGGTTAATGCATTAAAATAAATTTGGTTTGTTGCAAGATCGGACATTTCTTTATCCAGGTCAACACTATTGCCATTCTCATTATAGTTAACGTTATTTTTTATGACTGTGCCTGGAAAAGCTCCATTACGGCTCTTAAATTCAAAATGGCGTCCGTCAGTCTTTTTAGCCTCGAATGACTGCCCTAGCGTCTCACGAAACACTTCTTTGAAACTGACATCTTTAGCCTTATAATTTGGTGTGTCGACATTCGCGATATTTTGAGAAACAATTTTCTGTTTCAAGGTTGAATAGTTCAATGCATTTTCCAGGGTTGATACGGTATTCGAAAACAACTTCAATATTTTCACCCCTTAGTTGTTAAGAAAGCTTTTTGCTGAATTTTGTAATTCTTTGGAGAATCTCGTCATGTACCCTTAATTGTAAAGAATCTGAAATAAACTGTCTATGTCCTTTCGGTTAATTTTTATCGTGCAATAGGCTCATTTTAATAAATAGTATAAAATGCCTATATATATACATTTATTGGTATATATGATACATATAGATAGAAATGCTCAAATTAATTATCTCTTCCATAGTATTTTCGGCTTATTTTTCTCTCTGTTTTTATTTGGAAATTAGGATTTTATCCCTAGTATACCTCTATCCGTATATTGAATGTTAATCCAGATTTTCGGTAAAAAAATACTTTCTCTCGACGAATCCGTGTAAAAAACGAAATCTTTTTGTAATAAATCCACTGAATTCCAATAAAAAAACCCACTGTTTATCCAGTGGGTTTACATTTTTTATTTAGTTGCTTTTAAGCTTTTCAAGTTCGAATAAGAACTTATCATTTAATACTTTAATATAAGTTCCTTTCATACCAAGGGAACGAGACTCAATGACTCCCGCACTTTCAAGCTTGCGAAGTGCGTTAACAATTACTGAGCGTGTAATTCCCACTCTGTCGGCGATTTTTGAAGCAACAAGCAAGCCTTCCTTGCCATTCAATTCTTCAAAAATATGCTCGATTGCCTCAAGCTCACTATAAGATAAAGAACTGATCGCCATTTGAACAACCGCTTTGCTACGTGCTTCACCTTCGATTTCCTCAGCTTTTTCACGAAGGATTTCCATACCTACAACCGTTGCGCCATACTCGCCAAGGATAAGGTCATCATCGTGAAACTGCTCTTCTAAGCGAGCTAGGATTAATGTTCCAAGACGCTCTCCACCGCCGATGATTGGCACAATTGTAGTTAAACCGTTTTTGAAAAGCTCTTTGTTTTCAACTGGAAACGCAGTATATTCACTGTTTACATCAAGGTTCGGTGAAGTTTCCTGGATGTTAAAAAGGTTTTTCGTGTATTCTTCTGGGAATTGGCGATCCTCAAGCATTTGCACCATACGTTCATTCTCAATTTGTTGGTTAATCGCAAAGCCTAATAGTTTGCCTCGGCGGCTAACAACAAAGATGTTCGCTTCGATTACTTCACTAAGTGTTTCTGACATTTCTTTAAAGTTTACCGGTTTGCCGGCAGCTTTTTGGAGCAGGGCGTTAATTTTTCTAGTTTTTGTTAGTAAGTCCATTGTTTCTTCCTCCTATTTGCTTCAACAAAAATTACGTTATTTTTCACTGGCTAGATTCAATACAAGCACAATAGGCAGCCTCTATTTGTCTACCCTGTTGCGTATGCATTAAAACGGTAAACAATATAATAGGCTATATGCGCTTATATTGTTGCATTATGGAAATGAGCCTTATAAGATGAACTGGCTCAAATCTTTATCTCGAGAAATGACACCAAGCTTTTCCTCAACATATTGAGGAGTGATCGCCACTTTCTCCAGATTAATATCAGGTGCTTCGAAGCTAAGATCCTCAAGAAGTTTCTCAAGGATTGTCTGAAGCCTTCTGGCTCCAATATTGTCTGTGTTCTGATTAACTTCAAATGCCACTTCAGCAATCTTACGAATAGCATCGTCAGAAAATTCAATTTGTATACCTTCAGTTTCCAATAATGCTTGATATTGCTTCGTAAGAGCATTGTCAGGCTCTACTAGTATCCTGTAGAAATCCTCGACTGTAAGCTTCGTCAACTCTACCCTGATGGGGAAGCGGCCCTGAAGCTCAGGGATTAAATCCGATGGTTTAGCCATATGGAATGCACCGGCAGCAATGAATAAGATATGGTCTGTTTTTACAGGACCATATTTAGTATTCACCGTTGAACCCTCTACTACAGGCAGAATGTCACGCTGTACACCTTCGCGTGAAACATCTGCGCTTGAGCCGCCAGAATTCTTGCTGGCAATCTTATCGATTTCATCAATGAAGATAATACCCGCCTGTTCAGCACGGAATGTTGCTTCCTGCGTCACTTCATCCATATCAATAAGCTTTTGAGCTTCCTCGTTGATCAATACCTTCCTTGCCTCACGTACAGGTAGCTTGCGTTTTTTTCGTTTTTTGGGCATCAGGCCGCCCAAGGCATCCTGCATGTTCATGCCCATCTGCTCCATGCCGGATCCCTGAAGCATGTCGAACATTGAAGGGGCCTGCTCTTCAACCTCAACCGTGATCAGCTCATCCTCAAGTTCGCCTAGTTCAAGCTTCTGCTTGATTATTTTGCGCTTCTCATACAATCCTAAGTCTTCTGTCTGGTTTGTTTCCTGGTCAGTCTGGTTCCCGCCACCAAACAGCATTTCCAATGGGTTCTTATAATTCGCCGACTTTTTTGCAGAAGGAACGAGCAGCTCGACTAAACGGCGGTTTGCATTTTCCTCTGCCGGCTCTTTAACACGCTGCATTTTTTCCTCTTTTACAAGTCTGATCGATGTTTCTACAAGATCCCTGACCATTGATTCTACATCGCGGCCAACATATCCAACTTCGGTGAATTTGGTCGCTTCAACCTTTACAAAAGGCGCACCTACCAGTTTCGCCATTCTTCTGGCAATTTCAGTTTTACCTACCCCTGTTGGCCCTATCATCAAGATATTTTTAGGAATTACTTCATCTCTAATATTCTCAGCGAGTAAGCCTCTGCGGTATCTATTCCTTAGAGCTACTGCAACAGCTTTTTTAGCATCCTTTTGGCCGACAATATATTGATCGAGCCTTTCTACGATTTGCCTTGGAGTTAAATTGGTTGTCTGTTTCAATCTAAACACTCCTTTTCCGTTACAGTTCTTCTACGATAATATTGTGGTTAGTGTACACACAAATGTCAGCAGCAATTTCCAATGAGGATTTTGCTATTTCCTTCGCAGTCAAATGGTCACCAGCGTATTGCTTCAGAGCCCTGCCTGCAGACAACGCATAATTCCCACCTGAGCCGATTGCAAGGATTCCGTCATCCGGCTGAATTACTTCACCAGTGCCTGAGATCAGGAGCATGTCTGTTTCGTTCATAACGATCAGCATTGCTTCAAGTGTTCTAAGCACTTTATCGCTCCTCCATTGCTTTGCAAGCTCTACAGCTGCCCGTTGGAGATTACCATTGAATTCCTCAAGCTTCCCTTCATACATCTCAAACAATGTAAAAGCATCAGCAACAGAACCAGCAAATCCAGCAATTACTTTACCATTAAACAACTTTCGTACTTTCTTTGCTGTATGTTTCATCACAACCGCATTTCCAAAGGTTACTTGACCATCGCCTGACATCGCGCATTTACCTTTATGCTGTACAGCAAATATCGTCGTTGAGTGGAATTCTGACATCCTTTCGTCCTCCTTCTGGCTTATGCCCTCGGGTGATGTGACATATAGATATTTCGTAAATGCTCTTTCGTAACATGCGTGTAGACCTGAGTTGAAGAGAGATACGCATGGCCCAGCAATTCTTGTACCGTCCTCATATCAGCACCATTGCTCATCATATGGGTTGCAAAGGAGTGGCGGAGTTTATGCGGGTGGATTTTCCCGGTCAGAGCAGACTTTTCAATCAATTTATTTAATATTTCCCTTATGCCCCGGTCCGTCAAAGGTCCGCCGCGAAAATTAACAAATAAATAATCGTGATCCTCTTTCTTTCGAAGATCAGGTCTTCCATTCACTATGTACTCCTCAAGTGCGTCATGAGCAAAGCTGCCGAAAGGAACATACCTCTCTTTTTTCCTTTTCCCGTGAACCAAAACAGTAGAAAGCGATAGATCTACGTCTTTCATCTGGATTTTACAGCACTCACCAACCCGAATTCCTGTGGCATAAAGCAATTCAAGAATCGCCTTATTCCTTTTGCCTAAAGCTGTTTCAGTCTCACATGCCTTAAATAACTCTGAGAGCTCCTCCTCATAAAAAAAGTCTGGAAGACGTTTTTCTAATTTTGGAATTGAAACAAGTGAAAACGGATTATCATCGACAATTCTTTCCCGCAGCAAAAACTTAAAAAAACTACGCATACAGGAAATCTTGCGGGCTACTGACTTTCTCGACAGCTGCTCATCAAATAATTTGGTTAGGTAAATCCTCGTATCAGAGTACTCGATATCATCCAGACTATTCAGTCCTTGTTCAGACATGAACATGAAAAATTCCCTAATATCATGTTGATAATGTTCAATAGTATATTGTGAGTAATTTTTTTCAATTTGTAAATATTCTATAAACAACTTTAAAGAATTGTTCACATTTGATTCCATTTCGTCACCTCACAAGGGCTACTAAATAGTAACATATTTATATAGCCCTCGCAATAAAAATTACAAATTTTTCACAAATTTCTGAATTGTTTCTAATGCTCGTGAAGCATGTTTTTCATTGCGTTCTTGCTTGCCTCTGATTTTCTCAGGCAGATCAGGGAAAAGTCCGAAATTCGCATTCATCGGCTGGAAGTTTTTCGCATTGGTCGTTGTGATATAACGAGCCATGCTACCCATAGCTGTTTCATGAGGGAATTCCAATGGTTCTTCTCCAGAAACAAGTCTTGCTGCATTAATTCCTGCAACCAAACCACTGGCAGCAGATTCAACATATCCTTCCACACCAGTCATCTGTCCTGCGAAGAAAAGATCCTGCCTGTTTTGGAACTGATAAGTAGCTTTTAAAACCTTTGGCGAATTGATGAATGTATTCCTGTGCATGACACCATAGCGAACTATTTCAGCATTTTCAAGCCCCGGAATCAGCTGAAGCACTTCCTTCTGCGGTCCCCATTTTAAATGTGTTTGAAAGCCGACAATGTTGTAAAGTGTGCCTGCTGCATCATCCTGACGAAGCTGGACGACCGCAAAAGGCCGCTTTCCTGTTTTTGGATCTTCAAGGCCAACAGGTTTTAAAGGACCAAAAAGCATCGTCTTTCTTCCTCTTTGAGCCATTACTTCGATTGGCATGCAGCCTTCGAAGAAAATTTCTTTCTCAAATTCTTTAAGCGGCACAGTCTCAGCTGAAATCAAAGCTTCGTAAAAACGATCGAATTCTTCTTCAGTCATTGGACAGTTCAGATAAGCAGCTTCCCCTTTATCATATCTTGATTTCAGGTAGACCTTTTCCATATCAATACTTTCTTTTTCAATGATTGGAGCAGCAGCATCATAGAAGTACAGATATTCTTCACCCGTAAGCGCTTTTAACTGCTCAGATAACGCCGGGCTTGTCAATGGCCCGGTAGCAATGACAGTAGGTCCTTCTGGAATTTGAGAAATTTCTTCATTAAAAACAGTGACATTTGGATGCTGCTTTACACGATCTGTTACGTATGCAGCGAACTCATGACGGTCAACGGCCAGTGCGCCTCCTGCAGGAACTGCACATGCATCAGCAGCACCTATAATCACTGAATCAAGCATCCTCATTTCTTCTTTTAAAACACCAACTGCATTCGTTAATGTATTAGCACGCAATGAGTTGCTGCAGACTAATTCAGCAAATTTATCTGTATGGTGAGCCGGCGTCTGTTTAACAGGCCTCATTTCATATAAGTTAACTTTAATGCCTCTTTGAGCCAACTGCCATGCTGCTTCACTGCCTGCAAGGCCGGCACCTACGACATTTACTGTAGCTTCAGTCATATCTATTTCCTCCAGTAGCTTTCAAAAAATTGTTCAATAGATTCATCAAAAGATTTATTATACCATCTGCCTGCACATAAATCTTCTATTATATACTTCAATCTTAATTACTTTTCCCTGATACTTGTATCATTTTGCACTTTCCTTTACGAAAAAGAAAGAAAAAAGTTTCATATTCCCCTTAAATCAGCGTATCATGTTCGTTTTCTTAGCTTAAATGCCTAAAATCAAACACAAAGAGTGAGCCTAAGGCTCACTCTAGCTTTGTGGTTCTTCTTTATAATCACATTCGGTACATTGCACCTGAACGCCTTTTTTAAGCTTCTTTTCGACCAGCAGCTTGTCACATTTAGGGCAGCTGCGCGCCAGCGGCTTATCCCATGATAGGAAATCACACTCTGGGAAGCGATCGCAGCCATAAAAAATCCTGCGCTTCTTGCTTTTCCGCTCGATGATGTTTCCTTCCTCGCATTTCGGGCATTTAACTCCAATATCCTTAACGATTGCCTTCGTATTGCGGCAATCAGGGAAATTGCTGCAAGCCATGAATTTGCCGTATCTTCCCATTTTGAATACCATCGGGTTGCCACATTGTTCGCAATCTTCACCAGCAGGTTCGTCCTTGATTTCGATTTCCTGCATTTCCTTCTCCGCAATTTTAAGATGCTTCTCAAAACCCCGATAAAATTCGTCTATGACATTAACCCAATTGACTTTCCCATCTTCGACATTATCAAGGTCCTGCTCCATTTTTGCGGTAAACTCAAGGTCAACAATACCCGGGAAGAATTCGATCATCAGTTCATGGATGACTTCTCCAAGTTCTGTTGGTACAAACCGTTTATTATCAAGTGTTACATATCCTCTTTTCTGGATTGTATCCAGTGTTGGCGCAAAAGTGGATGGTCGTCCAATACCTAACTCTTCCAGTGTCCTTACCAGCCTTGATTCCGTATACCTTGGAGGCGGCTGAGTAAAATGCTGCTTAGGTTCCATATCTTTCTTGGTGACCTCGTCCCCTTCCTTTAAATCTGGAAGGAATTTATCCTTTTCTTCCACCTGGTCATCAGAGCCTTCCACATATACCTTCATGAATCCGGGGAATTTCACCTTTGAACCAGTAGCCCTAAAAATAACATTACCATTCTTTAAATCAACGCTCATCGTATCCATGATAGCAGAGGCCATCTGGCTTGCAATAAATCGTTCCCAAATCAGTTTGTAAAGTCTAAACTGATCCTTGGAAAGATATTCCTTAAGTGTATCAGGCGCTTTCATTGTGCTCGTCGGCCTGATAGCTTCGTGGGCATCCTGTGCATTTGTTTGCTTCTTTTCTTTTTTCGCTTCTGTCAGCACGAAATCCTCGCCAAACTCATTACTGATATATTGACGTGCTTCAGACTGGGCAACCTCAGAAATTCGAGTGGAGTCGGTTCTCATATAGGTAATTAAACCGACAGTTCCTTCTTTACCCAAATCAATTCCTTCATACAGCTGTTGAGCGAGCATCATGGTCTTTCTTGCACGGAAGTTCAGCTTCCGTGCCGCTTCCTGCTGTAAAGAGGATGTAATGAATGGTGGCGCAGGGTGGCGCTTACGCTCTTTTTTCGTTACAGATGCCACTGTGAATTTATTTCCCTTGATTTGTTTCAAAATATTTGTAACATCTTCTTCTGACTTCAGTTCAGTTTTTTCAGAATCAATACCATAAAAAGAAGCCTCAAAAGCAGTTTTCCCCTTTAAAAAATCAGCTCCGATTGTCCAGTATTCTTCTGGTACAAATTCTTTGATTTCCTTTTCTCTGTCAATAATCATCCTCATTGCAACGGATTGAACGCGTCCCGCGCTGAGGCCTTTTTTAACTTTTTTCCATAGAATAGGACTGATATTATATCCAACAAGCCTGTCTAACACTCGGCGGGCCTGTTGAGCGTCAACCAAGTCCATATTAATTGAGCGCGGGTGTTTAAAGGATTCCTTAATAGCATCCTTCGTAATTTCATTAAATACTACCCTGCAATCTGAATGGATATCTACATTAAGAGTGTGGGCCAGGTGCCAGGCAATTGCCTCCCCTTCTCTGTCGGGGTCAGCCGCGAGATAGATTTTTTTTGCTTTTTTCGCAGCGGATTTTAATTCTTTCAAAACAGGACCTTTGCCTCTGATCGTAATGTACTTAGGATCATAATTATTTTCTATATCGACACCCATCTGACTCTTTGGCAAATCACGCAAATGGCCCATGGAGGCTTTTACCTTATATTTTTTCCCTAGATAACGCTCAATCGTCTTTGCCTTTGCAGGCGATTCGACGATTACTAAAAACTCTGACATCCAATTGTCCTCCTTAGAGGTATAAAATTATCATTATTATTGTCTACAAAGCTTCACATTGTCAAATTGTACCACCAAGTAAACGTTTTCATCTTAATTGGGGATTTTAAAATACCTGATGCAAAATGTATAACAGAATGAAAATTATTTCAACCTTTTTGTAGTAAATTTTATATAAATAAGAAAAAAACTTCATAAAAAGGTATTATTATTGATGAATTAAATAATGTTTTATGAAATAAAATTCCACATTATATATTCAGTTCCTCTAGAATGTCTTTGGAATTTCTGATCAGCTTTGCCCCTTGCTGGATTAATTCATGGGTCCCATCAGAGTTTGATGTCAATATGCTTCCCGGAACAGCAAAAACTTCGCGACCTTCATTCAATGCAAATTCAGCGGTGATCAGTGAACCACTCTTTTTTCTGGCTTCAACTACGAGGGTCCCTTTAGCTAACCCGCTTATTATTCTATTTCTCATAGGAAAATGCCACTTTTCCGGAACTGTAGAAGGTGGATATTCAGAAATGACTAATTGATTTTGCATCATAAAATCTGCCAACTTCATATTTTCCTTTGGATAGATATGATTAAACCCTCCTGCAATGACACCGATTGTTTTCCCGCCAAGCTTGATTGCAGTTTTATGTGCATAGGCATCAATTCCCTTTGCTAGTCCGCTGATAATGACTGTTTTGTTCTCGATTAGTTCTGGAAATAAATACTCGATTGTATTAAGTCCATAATTGGACGCATCACGAGAACCTACTACTGCCAGAATGTTTTTTGAGTTTAACAGGGAGATGTCGCCTTTTGCGAATAGTACCCAGGGCGGCTGGTAAATTGTTTTGAGGCATTCAGGATAGGTATTGTCGAAAAAAGTAATAAGATGGATATTTTTCGAAGTATATTCGGAGAGAAGTCTGTCGACTGGTAGGTCATGATGGTTGCTTTGAGGGCTGTTGGGATGGTGTAATGAAGACGAAAAAAAATTCTTTTCTTCATATATATTATCATGCAATGAATCCGATTTAAGAATGGCGTATATAGCTTTCCAGCTCGACTGCTTGCCATGGATGAGTCGGATCAATTTGTTTTTAAGATGATCCATATTTATCCCCCAGAATTGTTTTTTCAGATTAATAAACAGCCCCTCTACACAGAGGGACTGTTCATCAGATAAACTTAGTGTGTTTTACACTTATCGTATAAGCCTTGTTCCTTTAATACGCCAATCAGCGTCTCACCCATTACAGAAGGAGTATCAGCAACCTTGATGCCGCACTCGTTCATTACACGAATTTTTTCATCAGCTGTACCTTTACCGCCGGAAATAATCGCACCAGCATGGCCCATGCGCTTTCCTGGAGGTGCAGTTCTTCCGCCGATGAAGCCGACTACTGGCTTAGTCATGTTAGCTTTGACCCACTCAGCTGCTTCTTCCTCAGCAGTACCGCCGATTTCACCGATCATGATGACAGCATATGTTTCTGGATCTTCATTGAATGCCTTCAGGACATCGATGAAGTTTGTTCCGTTAACAGGGTCTCCGCCGATACCTACTGCAGTAGACTGGCCGATTCCAGCTTGAGTCAATTGATGTACAGCTTCGTAAGTTAATGTTCCAGAACGGGAAACAACGCCAACATGGCCTTTAGTGTGGATGTATCCTGGCATGATGCCGATTTTGCACTCTTCAGGAGTGATAACCCCTGGGCAGTTAGGGCCTACAAGGCGAGTTTTCTTGCCTTCCATGTAGCGCTTCACTTTTACCATATCCAGAACAGGAATATGTTCAGTGATACAGATTGCTAAATCTAAGTCCGCATCAACCGCTTCAATGATTGCATCTGCAGCGAATGGAGCAGGTACATAGATTACAGAAGCGTTAGCACCTGTAGCATCAACAGCTTCTTTTACTGTATTGAATACAGGAACGCCTTCTACTTCAGTACCGCCTTTGCCTGGAGATGTTCCTCCAACAATTTTTGTACCATATTCAAGCATTTGTTTTGTATGGAAAAGGGCTGTAGAACCCGTAATACCTTGAACAATGACCTTTGTATCTTTATTAATGAATACGCTCACGTCAAATTCTCTCCTTTCGATCCTACTTAACTAATGAAACGATTTTTTCAGCGCCGTCTGCCATTGATTCAGCAGCAATGATATTTAATCCAGATTCATTCAGAATCTGTTTTCCAAGATCTACGTTAGTACCTTCAAGACGAACTACAAGCGGCACTTCTAAGCCAACCTGCTTGGCAGCTTCCACAACGCCAGTTGCGATAACATCACACTTCATGATGCCACCGAAGATATTAACAAAGATACCCTTAACATTCGGATCTGAAAGGATAATTTTAAATGCTTCTGTTACTTTCTCAGCAGTTGCACCGCCCCCAACATCAAGGAAGTTGGCCGGGTCTCCGCCGTAATGCTTCACGATATCCATTGTTGCCATTGCAAGTCCCGCACCGTTAACCATGCAGCCGATATTTCCATCAAGTGAAATGTAGCTCAGGTCATACTTAGATGCTTCGATTTCCTTCGGATCTTCTTCCTCAAGGTCACGGTATTCAAGGATATCCTTCTGGCGGTAAAGTGCATTCGCATCAAAATTCAATTTAGCATCAAGCGCCATAACCTGTCCGTCGCCTGTAACAACAAGCGGGTTGATTTCTGCGATTGAGCAATCTTTTTCAATATAAGCGTTGTAAAGACCCATCATGAACTTAACAGCCTGGTTCACAAGCTCTTTAGGGATGTTGATATTGAATGCGATACGGCGAGCCTGGTATGGCATTAGGCCTACTACAGGATCGATTTCTTCTTTGAAGATTTTCTCAGGAGTTGCTTCTGCAACCTCTTCAATTTCCGTTCCGCCTTCTTCTGAAGCCATAAGGACAACACGGGAAGTAGCACGGTCAAGAACAAGTCCTACGTAGTACTCCTTCTTGATGTCACAGCCTTCTTCGATCAGCAGACGCTTAACTTCCTTGCCTTCTGGTCCAGTCTGGTGAGTAACCAATGTTTTCCCTAAGATTTCAGTTGCATATGTACGCACTTCATCAAGGTTCTTTGCTACCTTGACCCCGCCAGCTTTACCCCTTCCGCCAGCATGGATTTGAGCTTTCACGACAACTACTGATGAACCAAGCTCTTGCGCTGCTTCAACAGCTTCCTCAACCGTAAAAGCTACCTTTCCATTCGGTACTTTTACCCCATATTTTCTGAGGATTTCTTTTCCTTGATACTCATGGACATTCATTTCCCATCCTCCTATCTATTAGAAAAGAGTGCACATCTAAGAGGATCTACAAGCCATCCCCACCCGCATCTAGCTTTTCTAAGTAGAAAATATAATTCATTTAAATTTTTAAAAAATAGACTGCGCTTTCATTTTATATAATGAAATATTGATTGTCTACCTTTATGATTTAAATATTTTGCCATTTTAAATATTGCAAAAAAGTATCATCCTAATTAAAATGCAGCATAAAAAGCCGAGATTTAGGCTTTTCTCGACTTTTAAGGAGATAAAAGAGCTGAAAAAAATTATTTTCTTTCTCTTTATTTTCAACATGAAAATATTAATTTAGTTTTTACAATAGATTGTATCATTTACAAATATGATCCTAAAATGTTTTAATCTGTTATATTTGTCTGTTGATTCAGCTTCAATCAACAGGGGTTGTTAGAAATCAACAAGGACCTTTAACAGAGTATGTAATAAAATGGATTTCCAAAAGTCTAACCAATGGATGAATTTAACTAATGGCTGTTTTCGTAAACATTGTTACTTTTAGAATAGTGTTGACTGGAACGAAGGGATGCTCGCTTTCCGCGGGGCGGGCGCTGAGCCTCCTCGGCGCTTCAAGCGCCTGCGGGGTGCAAATGATCCATGGGATCATTTCACCTTGGTCTCACCTGTCCCGCTGCTCCCGCAGGAGTCTCGCACTCCCGTTCCAGTCAACGATTTGTTTTAAGAATTCATTTCAAGTACAACAATCTTTTAGAAAAGAGCCTAACTAATTTAATGTTGTTAATAAGAATCTACTACTTAGATTTCCCCGCCTGCTGGTCAAGCCTGTAGATAAAAGAAAACACTTCGGCAACTGCCTGGTATAGTGCCTCAGGTATCCGCTCATTCAATTCAAGCTGGCTCAGGACTTCCACAAGGGATGGGTCTTGCTGGATCGGAATGTCATGAATTTTCGCTTTTTCAATGATCTGGTCGGCTACAAGACCCTTTCCCTTGGCCATGACTTTGGGAGCATCCTGGGTGGCTGGATTATAACCCAGAGCTACAGCCGTTTTTCGTGTTGATATTTGAGGTTTCATATTTTGATATCCACCCTGCTGTAATCTTTTTTGCTATAAATTTCTGCTAGTTTCTTATGTTCCCCACTTGGCTTTGGTACCCCTGGTACAGAGAAGTTTACTGCTGATAAATGATAATTCACTTCTGCGAGTTTGTTTTTTAACAATGGCAAGAGCTGATCTGCCACTGTTTTTAATGAAGGATGCTGGTTGATGACCTGCATGCTCATGATCCGATTCTGGACTTGCATATCAACAATCGTATCATCCAAATGCTCGAGCTTTAGATAAAAGAGTACACGGCAAAAATCCGCGTTGATTTTACCGTCTTCTGTTTTTTGGCCGCTCCATTGAACGGTAACCTCAGACATTTTCCCCCCAATGATAAACGGCATCTGCACGATTAGCTGCTGGATAGGACCGGTCTCCTGTGAAAGCAGCTGGAACCCGGTAATCTTGTTTAAGAGCTGCTCTGCAGCCTCCTTTACAGTATGGGAAGTGTTTTCATTCAGCAGACGTATCAGGTGCGGCTTCAAACTCTCTGCAGGCGGAGCCTTGTCTTCAAGAGAGCCTTTAAAAGCTTCAGCAAGCTCCCGTTCATATGAAAGACCAAGAGAGGACAAGAAGGACTTTATTTTTTCAGTTGTGAGGATTGCAGACTCTTCATCGGAAAGTGCTGATCCCTGTTCGGCATTATTGATTGCTTTTCTCAAAAGTTCGATTTGCTGACTAGTTAAACCTGACATCTCAGCATTTCCTGCAGCTTTCAGTAATTCAGCTCCGGCATTTGTAAAACTTTCTTTTCCTGGGAGTAAAATCGATAACCACTTTACCCCTGACTCAGAATCATCATTTCCTCCTAATACCATTGCTATTAATTGTTTAAATGCTTGCAAGCCTTCCTGTTGATCAGCCTCTTTTACCGGTGAACCTGCGAATAACTGCCTCAACGGTTCGACTAGCTCGGTTAACTGCCCATTTTTCATGATCGTACCGGTTGGCTCTTTTTTAATAATGCTGTCTATCAATTGTTTCGCTACAGTAATTTCACCCTTTTCTAAAAGGGCGATCACTTTCTTAGCAAAATGCAGTTCTGCTGGGATTTCCTCTTTCAATACCCTATCGCTTTTCAGGTTTGAAAGCATTTGCTGCAAGACTATTTTCTCGCTTTCCTGGGCAGGAAACCCAGCAGTTTGCTGAAGCAGCTTGAAGGCAGCTTGCCCTTCTGAATCATCGCCTTTAAGCCAAGTGGCAGCAATTTCTCCCAATACGTGCCTGGCAGCAAGTGTTTCATTCGAAGGTACAAGCTCGTTCAGCAAGTGTTTAATTTTACTCATTGTTTCCGTATTAGATTCTTGATCAATTGCTTGCAGGAGATTTTCCATTAACAGTGTTATTGATGGCTCTTTATTGGCCGTATATAAAGCTGAAAATGTTGCTTCTGATAGCGGCAGTCCTCGAGTTAAAATCATTTGGATTGCTTCGAGTCCTGAACTTCTCGGACTTGCGCTTTTCAGCCATTCGGAAGCCTGCTGCAGGATTTCCCGGCTGACTGGGAGCTGCTCTTTTACAAAAAAACGTACCAGTTCAAGGTTTTCCTTATTCGCGGGCAATGAAAATTCTCCGAGAATCCTGGATAGGCTCTCGGGCTGCTTTCTCTCCTCACTGCCAGTTGCGATCACCTTCAGGCGAACTTTTCCTTCACCTGGCTGGACCTGAAACCAGTATCGTTCATTTGCCGAAAGAGGTGTTTCTAATTGGGCAATCATTTTTTGGTTTCCGATTTGAATCTCTGCAATTTGTTCTGGAAACAGCTTAATGATTTTTCCATTGATGATTTGCCCCGGTCTTAGGAATGAAGTTTTTACTTGCTGTGATGGATTATGATTGAATAGGCTATGCAGTGCTCCTGTTTCCATGCTTCACCTGCTTTATACAAGTTGATTCTCAATACATTCTCTTACTGGAGCAAACGTTTTTCTGTGAAACGGAGTGACGCCGTGCTCACTGATTGCTTTCATGTGCTCAGCGGTTCCATAACCCATATTTGCATGGAACCCATACTGAGGGTAAGCCAGACTTAACTCCTTCATTAACCGGTCTCTGGTAACCTTTGCTATAATAGAAGCTGCTGCTATTGAAATGCTTCTTGCATCACCTTTTATTAATGCTTCGGATGGAAACGGCGTATCCAATTTTACAGCATCTACCAACATAAAGTCCGGTGAAACTCCCAGTTGTTCTACTGCCATATGCATCGCCTTTTTAGTTGCCTGCAGAATGTTTATTTCATCAATTTCAGTTGCACTGATAATGCCAATGCCAACTGCCAGTGCCTGGTTATTGATTACTCCAAAATATTCTTCCCTCTTAGATTCAGGGATTTTTTTAGAATCATTGAGTCCAGGAAGGTAAAAGTCTTCAGGTAAAATAACTGCACCGGCTACTACCGGTCCAGCTAGCGGTCCCCGTCCTGCTTCGTCAATGCCTGCTATTGACTGATAGCCTTCTGCTCTATATTTCTGCTCAAAGGACGTCATGCTGATAAATTGTTCATGCAGCTCCTTCTTAATCCGTTCTTGCTTCTCCCATTTGACGAGCATGCGTTGCACACCTTTGCGCTCATCTTGTTTTAGGGCCACAAGGTAATCATCCTCGACATAGTCCTTACCAAATAATTGTTGCTCAATCTCACCAATCGTCCATGTTTTCATAAAAAATCTCCTAATTTTGCTTCTCTTATATGTATCGGCGATTTAAACGAAAAATAAAGGCCCTGGATCCAGGACCTTTATTTTTCATTTTCATCTATCTCTTCTGGTTTATTCAAGTCTTCAGGACGTTCAAACGATAACGGTCCCAATTTTTCAGTACGGATTTCCCTAATCACAAGTTCAGCGACTTTATCATAGTCAACATACCCGCCCGGCATCCTGCAGCCGCGAAAATTACCAATAAGGTCAAAAAGCTCGACGATATCTTCTGGCAGCTGAGACAGCTTGTACCTCTCCTGCAAGCGTTCAGGGTAATGCTTTTCTAAGTACCTTAGAGCATATACTGTTAAATCCTGAAGATTCAAGAGCGTATCCTTAATCGCTCCAGTAATTGCAAGCTTGACACCCACTTCTTGATCCTCAAACTTGGGCCATAGTATCCCTGGAGTATCCAGCAATTCTAGCTCTTTGCCCATCTTGATCCACTGCTGTGACTTGGTTACACCTGGTCTATTGCCTGTCTGTGCTATATTTTTGCCTGCCAGCCTGTTAATCAATGTAGATTTCCCCGCATTTGGGATGCCGACAATCATCGCACGGATTGCACGAGGTTTGACACCCTTGGATATTAACCGGTCAAGTTTATCCTTTAACAGAACCTTTGACTCCTGGACTATCTGCTTTAAGCCTGTTCCAGCCTGTGAGTTAATTGCCAGCGCGGTTATGCCTTTTTGGCGGTAAAAGCGGAGCCACTCATCAGTAACAGCCTTATCGGCCATGTCAGCCTTGTTCAATAATACAATTCTTGGCTTATGCTGTATGATTTCATCTATCATTGGATTTCTTGATGAATAAGGAATTCTTGCGTCCACCAATTCAAAAATAACATCAACGAGCTTTAATTTCTCTGTGACCTCTCTGCGAGCCTTGGCCATATGGCCTGGAAACCACTGGATCGTCAAAGCAGCCACCTCCTATCTGTTTTGCCAGCCATCCACTTACTTATACATTAGGATGAAGGCTATTTCTAGTCTATTGTACGCAGATCGTCAATAGGCCAGTAGATGACGTTTGTCTTTCCTAGTACCTTTTCGAACGGAACCGTACCAATATGACGGCTGTCCTTGCTGAATCGGCGGTTATCCCCCATCACAAAAAGTTGACCCTCAGGAACTGTTTCCCTGCCAATTTTCTCTTCAAGGGTAAAAGGATCTGTCAGCGGCCCATCTATCACTTGTTTTTTATATTCTTTCAAGTAAGGTTCTGGATATGCCTTACCATTGACATAAAGTGTGTCATTTTTATATTCGATTCTATCGCCTGGAAGGCCAATCACTCTTTTTATGTAATCTTTGTTTTCAGGCGCATGAAAGACGATGATATCAAATCTTTCTGGCTCCCCTACTTTATAGCTCAGCTTGTTCACAATCATCCGGTCCTGGTCATGCAATGTCGGCATCATTGACAATCCATCAACAACAATCGGTGCAAATAAAAAATATCGAATAACAGCTGCAAGCACTACAGCAATCAATAGGGCTTTCGTCCATTCCCATAATTCGTTTTTCTTCTTCTCAGCCATTCTTTCCCCACCATTCTAAATATAGGTTGTTTGAATACATAACTTTATTTTACATAAGTCAGGCAAGATAAACACGATGGGTGATGAATTTTTAAAAAAACTTAATAATGTTTATCCATTGCATATTTCAAGAAATAGCCGAAGGGGTGTCGTGTAGCATCTTTGATCACTATTAACCCTTCCTTGAGTATGAAAAAGGAGCTTGGCTAGGCAAGCTCCTTTTTTACATTCAATCTTATCGAATTTCTTTAATACGAGCCTTTTTACCACGTAGGTTACGTAGGTAGTAAAGTTTCGCACGGCGTACTTTACCGCGACGGATAACTTCAAGCTTCGCAATTTTTGGTGTGTGAACAGGGAAAGCACGCTCAACGCCTACTCCGTAAGAAACTTTACGTACTGTAAAAGTTTCGCTGATTCCACCACCACGACGCTTAATCACTACACCTTCAAACAACTGGATACGTTCGCGAGTTCCTTCGACAACCTTAACGTGTACACGTACTGTGTCACCAGGACGGAAAGATGGAAGATCAGTGCGAAGTTGTGCTTTTGTGATTTCTTCGATTAATTGTTGCATCGTTTTCATCTCCTCCCACAAATGCTCTTGCAAAACGTTTCATTGCAGCGGAACATCGTTATAAGCGGCATAAGCACGTTCGCTTTAAGCCACAAGAAGTATCTTAACATAAACTAACGCTGACTGCAATATCAATCTTTAAGTTTTGAAAGTTCATCCAACCATTTTTTTTGCTGATCGGTCAGTTCTGCTTCTACGAGCAAATCTGGCCGGCGTGTCAGGGTACGCTTCAAGCTTTCCTTCATGCGCCATTCTTCTATTAAACGATGATTTCCTGAAATCAGTACATCAGGCACCTTCAACCCACGGAAATCAGATGGCCTGGTATAGTGAGGGTGTTCAAGAAGACCCGTGCTGAAAGAGTCCTGGATATGAGATTCTTCACTTCCTAGCACTCCTGGCAGCAGGCGCACGACACTGTCAATGACAACCATGGCACCGAGTTCTCCACCTGTCAGCACATAATCACCAATTGAAATCTCATCGGTAATCACATGTTCACGAATCCGCTCATCATAGCCTTCATAGTGCCCGCAAATAAAAATCAAATGCTCTTCCTTTGCCAGCTCTTCTGCTTTCTTTTGCGTATACCGCTCCCCCTGGGGACACATAAGAATGACCCGTGGCGCCGAGCTTTTCGCACGTTCCTTAAGGTCAGCAACAGCGTCAAAGATCGGCTGCGGCTTAAGGACCATACCTGCACCGCCCCCATATGGATAATCGTCGACAGTTTGATGTTTATTGTCCGCAAAGTCACGGAAGTTCACGACATTATATTGAACTGCCTCTTTTTCAGCAGCTTTTTTCAATATCGAGTGCCCGAAAACACCTTCAAACATTCCCGGAAAGATGGACAGGACATCGATGTGCATCATGACAGAAGCCCTTCCATAGGTTCAATCAGGATGACTTTTTCTTTGACATCGACTTTTTTCACGATGTCTTCGATATAAGGAATGAGAACCTCTTTGCCTTTTCCATCCTTAACCACCCATACATCATTGGCGCCAGGAGTTAAAATTTCAACCACCTTGCCGATTTCTTCCCCTGTTGTTGTAAACATCAGGCAGCCGATAATATCCTGGAAATAAAATTCACCTTCCTCCAGTTTTCCACGCTGGGTTTCAGGAACCTTTAGGATACCGTCCCTTAGCTTTTCAACCTGGTTGACATTGTCATAGCCTTCAAATGTCAGCAAATTAAAGTTTTTATGTGTCCTGTGGCTTTTAACAGTAAGCTCGATAGGCTCCTTTGAACCTGGCAAGGATAAAAGCAAAGTATTGCCTACTTTATAGCGCTCTTCTGGAAAGTCCGTTCTAGAAATAACTCTTACTTCGCCACGGATTCCATGTGTATTAACAATTTTCCCAACATTAAAATATTTTTCCATGCTCAATCACCTCTCGCGTATTTCGGTCACGATTCCGTCTTTCACTATAATAGTCTTTCCCGAAAGGAACTCATCCCATTGATCCCCTTCATTTATTTCGACTAGACCCTGTAATTCTGTTTCTTTTATTTCGCTTCCTAGCGGAAGAATATGTAATTGCTCTATCTGAAAATCCAGCAGTTTGATTTTCTCTTTATGTACCTTGATTTCTTGTTCAAAATGTTTTTTCAAGGTCTCAGGAGGAAATTTTTTAGCTTTCTCAAGCTTTTTCAGTTCAAATCTTAGCTGGTCGCATTCCTTTTGCAGCTGGAGCTTCTTGGAGTGATATTTTTGGTGGACCCTATCCTTGCTTTCTTCTGTAAGTACTTGTTTGACCACGATTGTTTGCAGTACCTTCAAAGCATTTCCCCCTCACGCCCATATATGCAATAATACAGCAGCAATGAAAATGTTCACTTACCAATAATTATATCGTACTTATTTTAAAAAGAAAAAAAGGAGGGTTATCCCCTCCAATTTAAATGCCATTATACAGACAATAGCCTGTACCAGCTGCAGCTTTGCTTAAGCATTACTGAGCGCTGGCTATTATTCGACGATTTCTAAGAAAATCTTCTTTTGCTGTGATGATCCTGCTGCATAGACTACTGTTCGTATCGCCTTTGCAACGCGTCCCTGCTTTCCAATTACTTTGCCCATATCACTTTTGTTGACGGAAAGCTTATAGGTTACGCGCTGATCCTCTTCGTGTACATTTACATGAACATCTTCTGGAAAATCAACAAGGGGTTTCACGATCGTCTCAATTAATTCTTTCATGGGCGCTTCCATAATTACTTGCTAAGCTTAGCGTTGTGGAATTTTTCCATGATACCATGCTTTGAGAACAAGTTGCGCACTGTATCAGATGGTTTAGCTCCGTCTTTAAGCCACTTAAGAACTAACTCTTCGTTAAGTTCAACCTTAGCTGGTTGAGCAACTGGGTTGTAAGTTCCTACAGACTCGATGAAACGGCCATCACGTGGTGAACGTGAATCAGCTACTACAATACGATAGAAAGGAGATTTTTTAGCTCCCATACGTTTTAAACGAATTTTTACTGCCATTTTAAATAAGCACCTCCGAATAGTTTCACACAAGATAGAATAATACCAAATTGAAAACAGCTTGTAAAGGTTTTTTTCTTTACAGCATGATTTTTCCTCAAATTACATGTTAAAAAGGATTGAAAGGCAATTTAAATCCGCCTTTTTTCTTACCTTTTTGCTGCATGTTCGTCATCTGTTTCATCATCTTTTTCATGTCTTCGAACTGCTTGAGCAGGCGATTTACTTCCTGGATGGAAGTGCCGCTGCCCTTGGCGATCCTCTTCCGCCTGTGGGCATTGATGATTTCTGGATGCGTTTTTTCATTCTTCGTCATCGACTGGATGATCGCCTCAACATGAGAAATCTGTTTTTCATCGATTTGAAGATTGTTCATGCCTTTGATTTTATTAGCGCCAGGCATCATTTTAAGGATTTCATCCAAAGGCCCCATTTTCCTTACCTGTCCAAGCTGATCCAGGAAGTCGTCCAGGGTGAATGATGCAGTACGCATTTTTTTCTCAAGCTCTTTTGCTTTTTCCTCATCGACGTTCGCCTGAGCTTTTTCAATAAGGGTAAGCACATCGCCCATACCAAGGATACGGGATGCCATCCTCTCAGGATGGAAAGGTTCAAGAGCGTCCAGCTTTTCGCCTAAACCGACAAATTTGATCGGCGTATTTGTCACGGCACGGATTGAAAGTGCAGCACCGCCTCGTGTATCGCCATCAAGTTTTGTCAGGACAACGCCTGTAAGTCCGAGCTGTTCATTGAAGCTTTGCGCTACATTCACAGCATCCTGACCTGTCATCGCATCGACTACAAGGAAGATTTCATCTGGCTTTGAGAGCTCTTTAATTTGCTTAAGCTCATCCATCAGATTTTCATCGACATGCAGACGACCTGCTGTATCGATTAGAACATAGTCATTATGGTCTTCCTTTGCCTTAGCGATTGCCTGTTTGGCAATTTCCACAGGGCTGACCTGATCGCCAAGCGAAAATACTGGCATGCTTAACTGCTTGCCCAGCGTTTCCAGCTGTTTGATTGCAGCTGGACGATATATATCCGCTGCAACAAGCAAGGGCATGCGGTTATATTTTTTGCGCAAAAGATTGGCAAGCTTACCGGTTGTGGTCGTTTTACCTGCCCCTTGAAGTCCGACCATCATAATGACTGTCGGAGGTCGGTTGGAGGCTGCAATCTTGCTTTGCTCGCCGCCCATCAACGCGGTTAATTCTTCTTTAACAACCTTTATAACCTGCTGGCCGGGAGTAAGGCTTTTCACTACTTCCTGACCGATTGCCCGTTCAGTGACTTTTTTTACAAAGTCTTTAACTACTTTAAAGTTAACGTCGGCCTCAAGCAGCGCCAGACGGACCTCTCGCATCATTTCTTTAACATCCGCTTCTGTAACCTTGCCTTTTCCGCGGATTTTTTGCATTGTATTTTGCAGTCGGTCGGCCAATCCTTCAAATGCCATTTCATGCGCCTCCCTAGTCTAATTTCTCAAGCTCGGCTACCATTTCACTTAAAGCCTGGTTGTCCGGACCATCACCCAGCAGAACTTTCATTTTTGAAATCAGTTCACTGCGTTTCAGGAATTTCTCGAACAACAACAGCTTCTCTTCGTATTCCTCAAGCATCGCTTCCGTTCGTTTGATGTTGTCGTATACAGCCTGGCGGCTAACATCATACTCGTCGGCGATTTCGCCAAGGGAATAGTCATCAAGATAGTAAAGGGCCATGTAACTGCTTTGTTTAGGAGTTAATAATGCCTGATAAAAATCGTACAAATAATTCATGCGGTTCGTTTTCTCAAGCATTTCGATTCCCCCATGTTAAGTGAAATACCTTTACATAAAGACAGTTTACACAGGTTCAACTTTTCTGTCAAGAAAAGTTCTTTACAGCAAGATGCTGGTAAATCAGTATTATTCAGCCGTTTTTTCTTCCTCTGCTAGGTCTGCGAACAGTCCGTATACATATCTTTCAGCATCGAATTCCTGGAGGTCATCCATCTTTTCACCAAGGCCTACGAATTTAACCGGAATGTCGAGTTCATTGCGAATCGCAATGACGATTCCGCCTTTAGCTGTGCCATCAAGCTTAGTAAGGACGATCCCGCTAACTTCTGTTGTTTCTTTGAACGTCTTTGCCTGAATCAATGCATTTTGCCCTGTAGTTGCATCAAGAACTAGCAGCACTTCATGCGGAGCACCTGGGACTTCACGTTCGATAACGCGCTTAACCTTTTCTAGTTCCTTCATCAAATTGACCTTATTTTGAAGGCGGCCTGCTGTATCGCAAAGCAAAATGTCTGCCTTGCGTGACTTTGCAGACTGTACAGCATCATACATTACAGCCGCAGGATCAGAGCCTTCTGCTTGCTTGATGACATCCACACCTACACGTTCGCCCCAAACCTCAAGCTGTTCAATTGCACCTGCACGGAATGTATCTCCCGCAGCCAGAAGAACGTTTTTGCCTTCACTCTTGAATTTATGAGCCAACTTTCCAATAGTAGTCGTTTTGCCGACGCCATTTACGCCTACGAATAAAATGACAGTCAGGGCATTTTCCTGGATGTTCAGGTCAAATGATTCATCGCTAGCTCCACCCTGGTATATGTCAACAAGCTTTTCGGAAATGACAGCCTGAACCTCTTTAGTGTCCTGGATATTCCGTCGTTTAACTTCTTTCTTGAGCTCCTCGATTAATTCCATAACCGTCTCAAAACCAACATCGGCCTGGATTAAAATTTCCTCAAGCTCTTCGAAGAACTCCTCGTCCACTTTACGGTAACGGGAGACCAAATCATTGACCTTTCCTGAAAAGCTATCTCTTGTTTTCGTCAAGCCCTCTTTAAATTTCTCTGTTACACTCTCGGTTTGTGTCGTTAATTTTTCTTTTAATTTCTTAAAAAAACTCACGGTTCCATCGCCTTTCTGGTTACGATTTTACTAGTTCCTTTGAATCCTCAAGCCGGACTGACACTAGCTTGGAAACTCCTGACTCCTGCATTGTGACACCATAGAGGACATCCGCTTCTTCCATTGTACCCTTGCGGTGAGTGATTACGATGAATTGCGTTTCAGCGCTGTACTTCTTCAAATATTGACTGAATCTGTATACGTTTGCCTCATCCAATGCCGCTTCTACCTCATCGAGAATGCAGAATGGGACAGGACGGACCTTCAAGATCGAGAATAGAAGTGCGATTGCCGTCAATGCACGTTCTCCGCCAGAGAGGAGCCCTAGGTTTTGCAGTTTCTTGCCCGGAGGCTGCGCCACTATTTCTACACCAGTATTCAGTAAATCGTCCGGCTGTGTAAGCTTCAAGTCTGCTCTGCCGCCGCCAAACAATGCCTGGAATACTGATTCAAAGTGTGAGCGGATCGCTGTGAAGGTTTGTTCAAACCTCTTCTTCATTTCAATATCCATTTCTTCAATTACCAGGAATAGTGTATCCTTTGCTTCTTGAAGGTCATTCTTCTGCTCCAGCAAGAATTCGTATCGTTCTGAAACTCGCTCATATTCTTCTATTGCGCCAAGATTCACTGCGCCAAGTTCTTCGATGGCCAATTTGATAAGCTTGACCTTTCTTCTCGCTTCATCCGCAGGTATCGTTAATGGATATTGCTCTTTAGCTGCCTCATAGGAAAGCAGATACTCCTCACGAAGATGGGCAAGCTTATTGTCCAGTTCAACGTCAAGCCTGTTAAGCTTTACTTCTTCATCCTTCAGCACTTCATTTACACCTTTTAACAGCCTTCTTAATTCCTTGGATTCCAGTTCCTGATCTTCAAGCTTGTTCTGCAGCTCAAGGCGTTCGTTCCTTCTGGAAGCTATAAGCTTAAGAGTTTCGTTTTTATCCTGAAGCTTTCTTTTTGCGGCGTCTTCAAGCTGCATTTCACCAGATGAACTGTCAGTCATTTCAGATGATAGCAAGGATAAATCGTCTTTAAAGAGTTCAAGTTTCTTCGTTTGGTCCTCAGCTTGCAATATAGCTGAATCAAGCTTTTCCCTCACATGGGAAAGCTGCTCCTTCTTCGCTGCAAGACTTATCTTTAAGTCGCTGATTTCGGTTACCAGACTTTCTTTTGAAGTAGAATTCGAGGTTTTCAGCTCGGTCAGGCGGGCAATTTCTTTATCAAACCCTCCAAGGTCCTCCTGATACTTACCTAACATTTTTGAAAGCTCAAGCAATCTTGCTTCAAGCTTTTCCTTATCTGAATCAAGCTGAGTTTTCTCAGAATCATAGACAGATAAACGCTCATTAATGTTTTTCTGTTCTAGCTCCACTTCTCGCAAATCACCTTTTAGTGTTTGCTCCTTCAAGCGAAGGTCTTCACCTTTTTTGCGCAGCTCCTCTAGGCTTGTTTCGCCGGATTGCACTTCAGATTTCAATGACTTCACACGCGATTCAAGTAAGCTTGTCTTTTCTTCCATTTCAACAAGCTTTTTAGTCAAATCTTCAAGCTCACCTTTACGGCTAAGCAGGGAAGAAGATTTTTGCTTTACGGCTCCTCCCGTCATCGATCCTCCAGGATTGACAACATCCCCTTCTAGAGTGACGATTCTGCTTCGATATTGAAGGATTTTGGCAATCTCGTTGGCACCTTTTAAATCCTTTGCAACGACAACATTTCCTAATAGGCTCTTAACGACCTCCGCATATTTTTCATTGAACTGAACCAAATCAGCCGCAGTCCCGATATATGATTCATGACTGGAAAGCATCGTAAGCTGTGATACAGCTAATGATTTTCCTTTAATGATACTTAGTGGCAGGAATGTTGCCCTGCCGAACGATTTTTGCTTGAGATATTGGATTGCCGCTCTTGCATTCTCCTCTGATTGCACAACAATATGCTGCATTGAGCCGCCAAGTGCGGTTTCAATAGCAGTTTCATACTGTTTCGGAACTTGCACAAGCTCTGCAATGGCACCTTCAATTCCCTTAAGGCGTCCATCCCTTGCCTTTAATACCTCTTTTACTCCCTGGAAAAAGCCTGAATAATCTTCTTCCATTTCCTCCAGCATTTCTTTTTTGGATCTCGCCTGCTGCAAAAACTGATATGCCTGATAGAGAGTTTTCTCTTGTTTTTGATAATTATTTTTTAACGATTCTAGCTTTCTTTGTTCATCAAAATAAAGCCTCGCCTGCTCCTCAAGCTCCTGTCGTGACGCGGCCACCTTTTTCTCGATCTCCGCTTTCTTAGCGTTTATTTCATCACGGACAGTGACATAACGATCATTTTCAGTGTCCAGCCTGGAGCCTTTTGCAGACTGCTGCTGGAGCTGCTGCTCAATATAAATTTTTTCGTTTTTTGCGCTTGCCTGCTGGTTCAATACCTCGATGTAATCGCTCTTGATTGAATCAATTTTAAGTTCTACATCTTCACTGTAAAGCTTCAGCTGTTCCTGCTTTTCTCCTAGTGTCTTCTGAAGGTATGCAGCATCACGTGCTAGATCACCAGCTGTCTTCTCATATTCTTGCTTCTGTTTATCGAGCTGAGCGATGGATTCCGTAAGTTCTTCAATGTTTTTCTCGAGCTGCCCTTTATTCTGTGAAGCGTTTTTCTTTCGCTCCTTCAGGACCTCTCTTCTTCCTTCCAGCTTTTCGAGCTCCTCGCTTGCATGCAGAAGAACATTTTGGAGATCGCTTACTGACTCATCCAAAGCTGCTAAATGATCTCGCATTTTTTCGATTTCCGCTTCTTTTTTCTGAAGCTCAGCAGACTGTTTGATTTCATCTTCCTTATGCTGCTCGAGCTGTTTGGATAGCTTTTCCCAGCGGCCATGCAATTCCTCAACTTCATATGCCGTCAAGGCAACCTCAATTTTTTCTAATTCTTCCTTTTGCTGAAGATAATCCTTCGCGATCGATGCCTGAATCTTTAAAGGCTCAACCTGACCTTCTAATTCATGGATGATATCCGTTACCCTGTTCAAATTTTCCTGGGTTTCAAATAGCTTGCTTTCGGCTTTCTTTTTCCGAGATTTATATTTAAGCACACCAGCAGCCTCTTCAAATATCGTCCTGCGATCCTCCGGCTTGCTGTTGAGAATCTCCTCAACTCTCCCCTGGCTGATAATCGAAAAGGCTTCACGGCCAAGACCCGAGTCCATAAACAAATCAACGATATCCTTCAGCCGGCAATTTTGTTTATTAATCAAATATTCGCTGTCCCCCGAACGGTAGACACGCCTTGTCACACTCACTTCATTGTAGTCTAACGGCAATGATTGGTCTTCGTTATCAAGGGTTAGCGTTACTTCGGCAAAATTCAGCGGCTTCCGTGAATCGCTTCCGGCAAAAATGATATCCTCCATTTTTGATCCGCGGAGCGATTTGGCTGATTGCTCACCCAAAACCCAGCGGATTGAATCCGTAATATTGCTTTTCCCGCTCCCATTTGGCCCGACTACAGCGGTCACACCAGGGACAAACTCAACCGAAATCCTTTCAGCAAAGGACTTAAAGCCGACCACATCTAATCGTTTTAAAAACAATATTGCTCTCCCTTTCCAGTTAAACTTATTCTAAGGTGTCAGATTTCTGTTATCAGTAATACGAAAAAACTGCAGATTTTAATTGTCTTTTTGTTCGGCAACGGATTCTATATGTGCTTTAAGCTTTTCCAGCGCCATTTGGGCAGCATGCTGTTCTGCTTCCTTCTTGGACCGGCCCGTTCCTGTTCCTAGCTCTTCGCCGTTTAAAAACACACGAGATTCGAATTCCCGGCTATGGGCTGGCCCAATTTCCTTTAGGATCCGGTATTCAAGCGACCCTGCGCCGTCCCGCTGGACCAGTTCCTGAAGCTGGCTTTTAAAATCCATCACATGAGAAAAAGCACCGTCATTAATCTTCGGAAACACGATTTTTTCAAGGTATGTCGTGACTGTTTCAATCCCTTTATCTAAATACAAGGCACCGATGAATGCTTCAAAGACATCAGCCAAAAGAGCCGGTCTTGTACGGCCGCCTGTCATTTCTTCGCCCTTGCCAAGGAGGACAAGCTCACCAAATGAAAGTTCATTGGCAAATGCCACAAGCGACGGCTCACAAACAACTGCAGCACGCAGCTTCGTCAGCTCCCCTTCGCTCATCATCGGATACTTTTTAAATAAGAATTGGGATACAGTCAATTCCAACACAGCGTCTCCAAGAAATTCAAGCCTCTCATTATCTTCATGAGGCTTCCTGCGATGCTCATTCACATAGGATGAATGCGTAAAGGCCTGTTTTAAAAGTTTTTCACTTTCAAAATGAATTCCAAGTTGGTCCTGAAATCCTTTGAATTTATTTTCCTTTGCGCGGATGTTCCTTTTATCTCTTTCTCTTCCGTTGTTGCGCATGTTTACTCCACCTTGCTCATAATTTAAAGATGATTTCGTATAAATTGTTGATTATAGTGCAAAAAGCAACAAAGTTTACGAAAAGAGCTCTTATACAGACTACTAACAGTTTACAAAAAAAAACGCCTATAAAGCAAAAAAACTTCGCTTTATTCCAGCAGCTTCCTTGAAAGGATATCTTTTATTTACATAAGAAAGCCCCGTTTAATTAAACGGAGCTTCTTAACAAATCCAACAGTTACATTTGGCTATTTATGTAATTCACAGCGTCACCAACTGAAGCGATTTTTTCAGCATCATCATCAGAAATTTCCGTGTTGAACTCGTCTTCTAATTCCATTACTAATTCAACAACATCTAGGGAATCAGCACCAAGGTCATCTTTAAAAGATGCTTCCAAAGTTACTTGAGATTCATCTACTCCCAAACGGTCAACAATAATTTTTGTTACACGTTCTAAAACATCTGCCATGCTCGTTCACCTCCCCTCAAGCAATTATAGATGATTTCATTTAAATAATAAATGGCTGCCAGCTTATTTCAAAAAAATTATGGCTTTTCCATTAAAAAACTTCTATTTTATTTTGATTTTAATATAGGTTTTGACTGATCATGCAATGAAAAATAAGAATATTCTTCCAAGCACTCCTGATCAATACCTACATAACCATTCCGCCGTTTATGTTGAGGGTCTGGCCTGTAATATAATTGCTGTCTTCTGATGCAAGAAACACGACTGCGCGGGCAATATCCTTTGGCTCACCGAAACGAGCAAGCGGAATCTGCTTCAGCATTTCAGCCGTAACTTCCTCATTCAGCTTATCAGTCATATCAGTGGTAATAAAGCCTGGAGCGATAGCATTCACTGTAATCCCCCTGGAGGATAGCTCCTTCGCAGCCGTCTTCGTCAGCCCGATTACCCCAGATTTTGCGGCTACATAGTTAGCTTGCCCTGCATTTCCGCTTACACCGACAACAGAAGAGATATTGATGATCCGGCCGCTGCGCTGCTTCATCATCTGTCTGGTAACCGCTTTTGTGCAAAGGAAAACGCCTTTTAGGTTAATGTTGATAACATCATCCCATTCTGACTCTTTCATCCGCATTAATAGATTATCCTTTGTTATACCCGCATTATTAACAAGTATGTCAAGCTTCCCAAAACGTTCTACAGCTTCTTTCACCATTTCATTCACTGAATCAGAGTTTGATACGTCCGCCTGGATAGCAAACGCCTCTCGTCCCAGCGCTTTAATTTCGTCAACCAATTCCAGCGCCTTTGCTTCACTTCCTGCATAATTGACTGCAACTGAAGCACCTTCCCTAGCCAGTTCAAAAGCGATTTCACGGCCGATTCCCCTGGAAGCACCTGTTACAAGCGCAACTTTTCCTTCTAGTCTCATTCCGTTTCCTCCTTCAACGCAGCGACAGCCGCGGCACAAGTTTCATGGTCATATATTGCAAATGTCCGTGCTGAGCGGTCCACTTTCTTTACCAATCCCGATAGGACTTTCCCTGGGCCGATTTCGATGAACGTATCTACGCCTAGCTCAAGCATCTTTGCCACCGAATCTTCCCATAGCACTGGTGAATATAGCTGTTCGATCAGTCTCTTTTTGATCTCTGCCGCATCCAACATCGGCTCTGCTGTTACATTGCCAATTATTTGGACATGAGCATTATTAAGTGAAATGCTGTCGAGGATAGCCTCGAATCTTACGGCTGCAGGCTTCATGAGTGAAGAATGGAACGGGCCGCTAACATCCAGCGGAATCACTCGCTTCGCACCGCCTTCCTTTGCTTTTGCAGAGGCTTCCTCTACACCTTTCCTCGAGCCTGAGATCACGATTTGCCCTGGGCAGTTCAGATTAGCAAGTTGTACAGGATGGCCCTCGGCAGAAACTGTTTCAGTGACATCCAGCAGCTTTTCACGGTCCATCCCAAGCACAGCAGCCATTGATCCTTCACCATTCGGAACTGCCTCTTCCATAAACTCACCGCGCTTGCGGACGGCGTAAACAGCATCCTCAAAGGACAGTGCTCCTGAAGCGACCAAAGCAGAATATTCACCAAGGCTGTGGCCTGCAGTAAAATCTGGTTTTATACCAAACTGACTGAAATAATTCAGGATCGCTATACTGGTAGTTAGCAATGCTGGCTGAGCATTCGTAGTCAGCGTCAGCTTCTCCTGTGGACCTTCGAAAATCAATCTGCTTAAACTTTCTCCAAGAACCTCGTCAGCTTTTTTGAATGTTTCAGAGACTGCCTGGTCATTTGCTGCAAGAGCTTGTCCCATCCCTACAGTTTGCGATCCCTGCCCAGGAAACAAAAACGCGATTTTCCCCATGGAAGATCCCCCTTTACTCTTAAAGTTTTATTCCTTGTCTCTTTTCGATTGCGGCTTTGATGGTTCCGGAAACATCATTTTCTACCATTTCCCTTGCCTGGCGAATAGAATTGAATACTGCGTTTGCATCAGAAGATCCATGCGCTTTAATTACTGGGGCTTTCAGGCCAAATAGACCAGCACCGCCATATTCAGTATAATCCATTTTATTCTTCAGTACTGCTAAGTCTGGTTTTAAAACAGCAGCAGCCATCTTGCTTTTAAAGCTTGAAGTGAGAGCGGTTTTCAACATTTTAAACACAGACATTGCTGTTCCTTCGATTGTCTTTAATACCATATTTCCAGTAAAGCCATCGGCTACCACAACATCTGCTGCACCATCTAGCAGATCCCTTGATTCTACATTGCCGATGAAGTTAATGTCTGCATCCTTTAGCAATTCGAATGTGTTCCTGACAAGTTCATTGCCTTTTTTCTCTTCTGTTCCTATATTCAACAGCCCTACTCGGGGGCGGGAGATTCCTCTCGCCTTCTCGCTGTATATTGAGCCCATGATCGCATATTGGACAAGGTGTTCAGGCTTAGCATCAGCATTCGCGCCAACATCCAGAAGTAAGAAGCCTTCTCCGCCAACGGTCGGAAGTGTTGGTGCAAGGGCAGGACGTTCAATACCTTCGATCCGGCCGACAATAAATAAACCTGCCGCCATCAACGCTCCTGTATTTCCAGCAGAAATGCAGGCATCGGCATGGCCATCAGCAACCTGCTGTGCTGCAAGAACCATGGATGCCGTCTTCTTTCTGCGTACCGCCCTAACTGGCTCATCTGTACCAAGGATCACTTCTTCTGTATGAAGAATTTCAATCCTCTCTTCATTCGTTAAATGTTCCCTGATTTTTTTCTCGTCTCCGACAAGGACGATATGTACATCTTTATAATTCTCGATTGCTTTCATCGCTCCGAGGACGATTTCTTTTGGTGCATTATCTCCGCCCATAGCGTCTACTGCAAGCCTCATTGCTTTCATCCCTTACTTTTCATTTTTAGATCGATACATTTCAAACTCACCCTTAAATACGAGTTCATTATTCACATAGCTAAGTACTTCAACGTTGGTCCTGCCATTGTGACTGTCAATATTGGTGACTCTCGCTTTTGCAATTACTCGCTCACCCTCTTTGACTGACCTGGTGAACTGGATATTCGCCTTCGCCGTAAGGGCCAATTCATCATTGATGACTGCTACAGCCAGGGAATTTGCCTGAGCAAATAAATGATGACCCCTGGCAATTTTATTGCGTTTAAATACATGTTCTCTTTTTATGTCAAGAATCGAAATTGCGCTTTTATCTAGTTCTATATCAATAATCTCACCTATTACTTCTTCAAGAGGCAGCGAACGGACTTCATCTTCGAAACGTTTTTCAGCAACGTTCTTAATTCTTTCCCTTAATTCAGGGATTGATAATTCAAGTCGGTCCAGCCTGATTGTCTGGATGCTGACAGTAAATTTCTCAGCCAGCTCTTCATCAGTGATAAATGGATTTTCTTTTATCGTTTCAGTCAACATAGACTGCCGTTCTTTTTTGTTACGCTTCATTACTTCTAACACCGCCCGAGCTATTAAGACTAGGTACTAATAGTAGTATATATACTATGAAATAAGATTGCAAGAAAAAATATACTGTTGCTTTAATCCATGAAAGCTAATACCGAAAAAGCAGATCCTAGCAGGATCTGCTCAGGCTATGGACAAACTCGGAAAAGCAAGTTTGTCTATAGCTTTTTTATTTAGTTGATCTATAA
>NZ_JBALSS010000001.1:137548-195220 GCF_036967045.1 Bacillus sp. JJ1609
GGAGTCTTCGCGCCTTCCACTCCAATCAACAGGGTATCAATATCTGATCGGTGAACTGTATCTTTGTCGACAAATTGAGCAGACCCTATTAATCTTTCAAATAAATATAGTATTGTAGATTAATCAAGCTTTTCACTTGCAAGCGCGCCAGTCTCCTTCAGATATTCCCTGAGAGAATGGTACTTGTCAGCTTGCCAAAAAGCAGATGATTGCACTAGTAATGTTGCGTCATTTCTTGCAGTTTCAAGAGCACGGTAGTCATGGACCATATCCGCTACCTTGAACTCTGGAAGTCCGCTTTGTTTTTTTCCAAAGAAATCCCCTGGTCCGCGAAGCTCAAGGTCCTTTTCACTTAAAACGAATCCATCATTTGTTTCGGACATGATTTTCATTCGTTTTTTCCCAACTTCGCTTTTTGGATCCGCAAGCAAAATACAATAGGATTGATCGCTTCCCCTGCCAACTCGGCCTCTCAGCTGGTGGAGCTGTGCAAGCCCAAACCTCTCAGCATCATAAATCATCATGACAGTCGCATTTGGCACATTAACACCAACCTCGACAACTGTAGTCGATACAAGGACTTGGACTTCATTTTCACTGAAAGCTTTCATTACTTGATCTTTTTCATCAGAATGCAGGCGACCGTGCATAAGACCGACTTTGTAGCGATTTTGAAAATAGAAGCTTAAAGTGCTGTGGACATCGATGGCATTCTGGACATCCAGCTTATCGGATTCTTCTATCAACGGAGTAATGACATAGGCTTGTCTGCCTTTAGCCAGCTCTTTCTCCATAAAAGCGAGCACCCTTTCAAGCATTTCGTGCTTAGCCCAATATGTCTCAATCGTCTTTCTTCCTGCCGGCATCTCGTCGATGACCGAAACATCCATCTCCCCGAACACGGTGATGGCAAGAGTCCTTGGGATCGGTGTGGCCGTCATGAACAGGACATCGGGATTTTCACCTTTTTCCCGTAAGACCCGCCTTTGTTCCACCCCAAAGCGATGCTGCTCATCCGTGATGACTAATCCAAGGTTATTAAAATCAACCTCATCTTGTATCAATGCATGCGTACCAATTAGGACATGGATTTCTCCCTGCTTTAAAAGCTCAAGAATTTCCTTTCTTCGCTTTCCTTTTACAGAGCTTGTCAAGAGTGCGGTTTTTACGCCAAAAGGTTCAAGCAGCTGCGACAAAGATTGGGAGTGCTGTTCAGCAAGGATTTCCGTCGGCACCATCAATGCACCCTGGTAGCCTGAAGTCTTTGCTGCATAGAGCGCTATAGCCGCGACGACTGTCTTACCTGACCCTACATCCCCCTGGAGCAGGCGGTTCATACGGTATGGTGATTTCATGTCGCCAAGAATTTCGTTAACAACTCGTTTTTGCGCTCCTGTCAACGGGAATGGCAATCCGTTTATGAACGACATTAGCTCGTCCAATTTATATGAAACTGCTATTCCTGGAGTCTGTTCACGCTCAATTTTTCTTAGTGATTGCATCTTCAGCTGGAACAATAGGAATTCCTCATATACAAATCTTCTTCTTGCCTGCTTCATCTCATCTGCCCCAGCAGGAAAATGCATGATTCTCAGCGCTTCTCTTCGATTTAACAATTTATATTTTTGCAGCAGTTCAGCAGGCAGAATTTCAGATATTTCATGACCAAATTGGGAAAAGGCCAGCTTGATCAGTCTTCTGATCGTTTTTACGGTCATTTTCCCTTTTACAGCATAAACTGGTTCAAAATCCTGGCTTTTCGCATTCTCTCCTACTGACATTTCACTTGCGGTAATCGTTTGTCGGTGCTGGTCCCATTTGCCGGTAACAGTCACTGTTTCGTTTATTTTTATTTTTTGTTTTAAATACGGCTGATTGAAAAAGGTTGCGATGATAAGATACCTTCCCACAAGAACCCTGACGGTAAGGCGGTTTTTCTTGCGTCCATAATAGATAAGAGAAGGTTCACTGTGAACCTTCCCCTCAACCGTTACTTTTTCGTCATGCTTGACCTCCGCCAAGTCCTTTAGGCGGTAATCTTCATAACGGTATGGGAAATACTCAAGCAAGTCACTGACAGACCAGATATTCATGTCTGCGAGTGTCTCTGCCATTTCATCGCCGATTCCTTTAACTGCCGTAACTGGCTGTTTTAGAATATCATTCACGTTTATCAAGCGGTATGCCGAAAATTTTGGCCTCAAGCTCACGGCCTGTCGGTGTTGCCGCTAACCCTCCCTGCGCTGTTTCTCTAAGTGCGGATGGCATGGACTGGCCGATTTTATACATGGCATCGATCACCTCGTCACAAGGTATCCTGCTCGTAATCCCTGCGAGCGCCATATCAGCTGCAACCATTGCATTCGCGGCCCCCATCGCGTTTCTTTTTACACATGGAACTTCAACAAGGCCTGCAACAGGATCACAGACTAATCCCAGCATATTTTTAAGCGTGATCGCCATCGCCTCTGCACATTGTTCTGGTGTTCCACCCGCCATTTCAACTATTGCAGCAGCAGCCATCCCGGATGCTGAACCAACCTCTGCCTGGCATCCGCCTTCTGCGCCGGAAATTGAGGCATTGTTGGCAACTACATAGCCAAAAGCACCGGCTGTAAACAGGAAAGAAACCATCTGTTCCCTTGTAGGATTCAATTTGCTTTTTACGGCAAATAAAGTTCCCGGTACGACACCGGCAGAGCCAGCTGTGGGCGTTGCACAAATTGTTCCCATCGCTGCATTCACTTCATTTGTTGCCACAGCTTTGCTGACAGCATCCAAAATCGTTTCACCAGAAAGGAAATTTCCTTTTTCAATATATTGTTGAAGGAGGACGGCATCCCCGCCAGTCAGGCCAGAATGAGATTTAACACCTTTAATTCCTCTCTCGACAGCCTGCTCCATGACAGTCAGATTCCGGTCCATCATCGTAAGGACCTCTTCTCGGCTCCGTCCGGTCACTTCTACCTCTTGTTCAATCATCAATTCGGAAATCTTTTTATTCTTACTGGTGGCTAGCTCCACTAACTCTGCTACATTTCGAAACATATTAGCCTTCCCTCCTATTCCTGCAAATTAGTCGACAATCTTTGTGACCTGCAAAACATTCGGCAGCTGTTCTAATTGTTTAATGATATGCTCGTCGATATTATGGTCTACCTCAATTATCATCAACGCCATTTTCCCTTTTTCCTTGCGAGACACTTCCATATGGCCAATGTTGATTTCTTCCTTGGCAAGAATGTTTGAAACCGCGGCAATAGCTCCGTGCCGGTCATTATGAACAACGAGAATTGCTGGATGGTGACCTGAAAGCTTTAGTTCAAAGCCATTCAGCTCAATGATTTCTATTTTCCCGCCGCCAATCGATATTCCGACTAGCTCTTGCTCACCCTGCTCATCTCCAATGAGTACCCGTGCCGTATTAGGATGGTCGGTTATTGCTTCTTCTTCGATAAATTTAATTTTCATACCGGACTTTTTGGCAATATCAATTGCCCCGATTATACGCTCATCAAAGGTATCAAAATTCAGCAAGCCGCCGACAATCGCTACATCTGTACCATGGCCCTTATATGTCTTAGCGAATGAACCGTAAAATGAAATCGTTGCCCATTTTGGCTCCCGGCCAAATAAACTCCTTGCAACCCTTCCGATTCTTGCTGCTCCAGCTGTATGGGAGCTCGATGGACCGATCATTACCGGCCCGATTATATCGAATACACTTTTGTATTTCATACCGCACACTCCTTTACTCATATTGTTAAAGGAAAGCTGTGAAAAATGAAAAAACATTTATACATAACGAAATAGAAGGGTATTCCCCTTCTATTCCTTAGTAACATATTATAATTTTATTTGTCCAGCGGGAGTATCAGCACTGGAAAAGTTTTTTTACTATTCAATCGCAAAGATAAAGGCATATAATGGCTGTTCCCCATTATGAACCTCGATCTCGACATCTTTAAATTCGCTTTCAACAAACTCGACAATTGAATCGACATCTTCTTCGGAAGCGTCTTCCCCTTTAAGGATTGTCAGGATTTCTGAATCTTCATCAAGCATTTCACTTAAGAGGTCTTTAGCCGCCTTAACTTTATCCTGGTCCTTCAAAACAATTTTACCATCGGCAATACCCATGAAATCTCCTGTTGAGATTTCAAGACCATCGATGCTTGTGTCGCGGACAGCGTATGTCAGCTGGCCCGTTTTTACATGTTGCATCGCTTCAGTCATGGTGTCTTTGTTTGCAGAACTGTCTGCAGATGGGTTGAAAGACAACAATGCAGTCATACCCTGAGGTACTGTCTTGGAAGGAATGACAACTACTTCTTCCTCCGCAACCTCAGCAGCCTGTTCAGCAGCCATGATGATATTTTTATTGTTAGGCAGGATAATCACCTTGCGGGCGTTGACTTCCTTAATCGCCTTGACGATATCCTCTGTACTTGGGTTCATCGTCTGGCCGCCTTCAATTACAGCGTTCGCACCGATACTGCGGAAGAGCTCGGCAATTCCTGAACCCATCGATACAGCTACGACTCCGTATTCCTGCTTTTCTTTCTTTGGCTGGTTACCTTCTGTACGAAGTGGTGTAGTTGATTCACCAACGATATTTGAATGCTGCTGACGCATGTTTTCAATTTTCATGTTGATGAGACTTCCATATTTTTGGCCATAAGTAAGTACTTCGCCAGGCTGCTCAGAGTGGATATGTACTTTAACAACCTCGTCATCAGAAATGACTAGTAAAGAATCACCGTACTTGCTTAAGTCCTGACGGAAATTTTCCTCAGAAAAAGAATTTTTCCCTTCAAGCCTTACCATGAATTCAGTACAATATCCGAATTCAATATCCTCTGTATTCATATGGCTCTGTACACTTTTATGGTGTTCAGCGCTTACTAGCTCATTCATATTAGGCATTGTTGCAGGAGAATCAGGAAGCTTTTCTCCTTTTAGTTCGGCAAGGAATCCTTCATAGACAAACACAAGTCCCTGTCCGCCGCTATCCACTACTCCTACTTCCTTTAATACTGGCAGCAAGTCCGGGGTACGGCTAAGGGATGCTTTAGCTTCTTTTAGAACCTCTTCCATCAGACCGACTAAGTCTTCGTGGTTTTTGGCAACAGCAACAGCATGCTTGGCAGCGTCCTTTGCCACTGTTAAAATCGTACCTTCAACAGGTTTCATAACTGCTTTATACGCTGTTTCGACTCCAGCATTCAATGCTGCAGCAAATTCCAGCGAAGTAATGGTCGGCTTAGCTTCAATTGCTTTCGCAAAGCCTCGGAATAATTGGGACAGGATTACACCAGAGTTTCCTCTCGCTCCCATTAGCAAGCCTTTTGCCAGTGCAGATCCTACCCTTCCAATATGCTCCTGTACATTACTTTTTACTTCCTTAGCCCCGGAAGTCATGGATAAATTCATATTCGTTCCTGTATCACCATCAGGAACAGGGAAGACGTTCAACGCGTCGACATACTGGGCATTTGCAGCCAAATGATTGGCACCCTGTATCACCATCTCCGCAAAATGTTTTCCGTCTAGAACTTTAATAGACACAAATCTTTCCTCCTCACTACGGGTTCGTTACACGAACTCCCTGAACGTAAATATTGACCGAGTCAGCAGCCAGCCCGACTGTTTTATCAAGGATGTATTTCACCTTTGACTGGACATTGTGGGCAACCTCGGAAATCTTCGTTCCATAGCTCACAATAATATACATATCGATATGTACTTCTTCGTTTTCCTGGCGAACGATGACACCGCGAGTGAAATTTTCCCTGCGCAGAATATCTGTTAATCCGTCTTTGATCTGATTCTTTGAAGCCATCCCGACAATCCCATAACAATCAACTGCTGCACCGCCTGCAATCGTTGCAATGACATCATTTGATATATCAATTTGTCCGTACTTCGTTTTAAGCTCAATGGACATGAATCGTTCCCCCTTTGGAAAAATAGCTATATGCTACAGTTATTTTACTATAAGCCAAGCAATTTTTAAAGTTATTCTGCCCTACCCCTTATTATTCAGCAAGAATCTTAACTATATGTCAAGGTTTTTTTCTTTATAGCTTTCGCCAGAACTATTGCAAATGCCAAATTTCTATGATAAATTATTAAAGTATGTCAGAAATAAGGTTATCCTGTTAAATTCGCAGTTCTGACGATATGCAAATAATTGCAGCAAAAATCATAGTTTTAGCTTTTGTGAGTTAGGAGGGAAATCATATGCCACGTAAATGTGTAGTAACTGGTAAATCAACTCGTTCTGGTAACGCACGCTCCCACGCAATGAACGCTAACAAGCGTACATGGGGTGCTAACCTTCAAAAAGTACGTATTCTTGTAGACGGTAAGCCTAAGCGTGTTTGGGTATCTGCAAGAGCTCTAAGATCAGGTAAAGTTGAACGCGTATAATTAAAAACCGCAGATGTTTAGAAAGGCCGCTTGGCACTCTGGACAGATGCACGGCATCCTTAATTGGGTGCCTTTTTTTTGGCCATATTTTTGTCAAGACCTCCTGGGAATTTCTAGTCACTCACAAGCTAAAAGCTGCTCCTATGGCCCATTCTTCCCCAATCAGGGCAAAATAATAGCACCCTGTCTCCAGGGCGCCAAATCACTTGCACATTATAATGTTTTCAGTCTGCATATTGTTTCACTTATCGTTTTATTAATCCTTTTTAAAAGCACCTAACATCGCCCGTACGAGGCCGCCTAAAAATCTCGGCAGTTTAATTGTATAGAATCTCATACCGTCCCTCCTCACCATCTCTCGCAAACCAGTCTTCTTTTTTGTATCCCTATCAGTATATTCCGGGATGTACAAAATTTGCTCTTTTCACATATTTCCTTAAAAAAGAATACGATAAGAGCCTTTGCTAAAGACTTTTCAATCCCTGCTCCTTACAACTAATAATATGCCTTCAGAAAATGAAAAAGTACCATGACCTCTAATAAGTTCATTACTAATACATAGTGTCGATCCCATAGGAATATGACAGTCATTTAAAGGATATTTGAAATTTTCAAGCGTCATCCCCCAGATTTCAGGCGTAACTGGGAGGAATGAAATATATTTAAAATCAGCTAATTTTTCAACGTTATAAGTGCCAGGTTTTTTTATAAATAAAATATTATTCTTATCGATAATTTCTATATGAGTGTCAATATCCTGATTCAGCGGCTTTGTCAAAAGCTGCACATTTGCCATAAGGTGGTCTAGCCTGCCGCCTGTCGCACCAAAGATAGTGATTGAATCAGGATTTTGCGCTATTGCCCAATTTAAGGCGAGTTCCATATCGGTTTCATCTTTTTCCGGCTTAAACTTCTTAAGCTGCTCAACTTCCTTTTCTATATCCGCCATCTCTTCCTCGGTCACTGAATCAAAATCGCCAAAGGCCATAGCAGGCTTGATTCCCGCATTCAGCAAATAGAATACACCCCTGTCAATTCCAATCCATTCGACATCTTTATCATCAAAAGCCTGCAGATCAGGAATCAGGTTTAAAGGTCCTCCGGCTACAAGATTAATTTTCATTGTATCTTCTCCTTTTACAAAGCTAAACAAGTATGATTCATTAACTATAATAATATGTCTGGACTTTCCTTACATTAACATGGTTTCCAATTTGGTTAGCTCTGTTAAATCTGACTGTTGATTTCGCTCCAGGCACTCGCTTTCCGCGGGGAAGAATTCTTCCTTAGACGTCCGGTGAGCCCGCACGACTTTGAAAAGCTCCTCTAACCTGCCCACGCACGATGGAAATGCGGTAGCATTTTCGGAGGAGTCGAGTGCCCTCCGCTTCAATCAACAGGTGTTAAAAATCAACATTGAACTTTAAAACCGCCTGAATTTTACGCACTATTAAGACTTAGCTCTGTTGGTTCCTTCTTTTCTTGTTTCGGTTACCATTCAACAAATGCAAAAGATCCCTTAAGAAAAGCCAGCCGATAATCCGGCTGGCTTTTAAATCATTGCTTTAATTGGGCAATTGCAGCTGCCCGGTCTTCCTTATTAAAGACCGCAGAACCTGCTACAAGCACTGTTGCGCCGGCTTCAACACAAAGCTTGGCAGTTTCTTCATTTACTCCGCCATCAACTTCAATTTCAAGATCTGGGTTCACCGCATCGGCCATTTCCTTTACCTGCCTGATTTTCGGAAGGACAGAAGAGATGAATTTTTGGCCTCCAAACCCTGGGTTGACTGACATAAGCAGGACCATGTCTAAATCCTCAATGATGTGCTTCAGGCTTTCCACGGGTGTTGCCGGATTGATTACGACACCTGCCTTGACACCTGTCGATTTAATCAATTGGATTGTCCTGTGCAAATGTCTGGATGCTTCCACATGAACGGTAATGTAATCTGCACCAGCCTTGGCAAAGGCTTCAATGTACTGGTCAGGATTTTCAATCATTAAATGTACATCAAGCGGCAACTTTGTAACGGGACGGATTGCTTCCACAATAAGCGGGCCGATCGTAATATTTGGCACAAAATGACCATCCATTACATCAACATGGATATAATCTGCTCCGCCTTGCTCGACATCCTTAATTTCATCGCCAAGCCTGGCAAAGTCTGCTGACAATATTGAAGGTGCTATTTTCACCATGATTAGTACCTCGGCTTTCTATCCTTTATTTCTAATAAAAAGTCCTTATAGTGCTCATACCTGTACTCAGGCAGAGTTCTGGCTTCAACCGCTGCTTTTACAGCACATTTAGGCTCTGCCATGTGAAGACAGCCTCGAAACTTGCAAGACTCACTGATTTCGTAAATATCCGGAAAACAGGGGTTCAGTTCTTCGGCCTCAATTTCGGTAAACTCCAATGAACTAAAACCAGGGGTATCCGCAACAAGGCCATTATTAATTGTGATTAACTCTACGTGTCTTGTTGTATGCTTTCCCCGTCCCAGATGGGAAGAGATATCATCTGTTTTCAATTCCAGGTCAGGGCGGATCGCATTAAGCAGGGAGGACTTCCCAACACCTGACTGACCCGCAAAAACGGAGATTTTCCCCTCGAGATGGGGACTTAGCTCCTCAAGGCCAGAGGATGTTTCAGATGAGGTAAAGATAACCTCATACCCCGCTTTGCGGTAATCAGCAGCGAATGATTCAAGCCGCTTTTTTTGCTCTTCAGAAGTCAAATCCATTTTCGTAATGCAAATGACCGGCTGGATATGATTATACTCAACTAACACTAGGAACCGATCAAGCAGGGCAGTGCTAAAATCAGGTTCAACTGCTGAAAAAACAAGGATCGCCTGGTCTACGTTGGCAATTGGAGGGCGGACCAGTTCATTCTTCCGCCCTTTTACCTCAAGAATATAGCCTTCGGTATTATTGTCTGCCTGGAAAACGACCTCATCCCCTACCAGCGGATTCACCTTATTCTTTCGGAACACACCCCGCCCGCGGCATTGTACTATTCCATCCTTGTTCGCAACATAATAAAACCCGCTCAGCGCCTTAATGATTTTGCCCTCAGGCATAGCAACACTCCCTGTCTGTTAATCTTTTGGATAATCTACTGCATCCTCCTCGATGACTGAACCGTTACTCATTACTCTATAATAGGCTTCTCCACCAGGTGGGATATGAAATTCTACAGTGCGGTTTGTATCTTCCATAATTTTCAAAATCTCTGCTGGAACATTTTCATCATGATCTAAATCACTGATGAAAATTTGGACCTCTTGCGGCTGCCCGGCTAAAGTCGTATCGTAAGGAATATTAATAGTATGCTTCACTCTTTTTGGAAGCTCCTCAATTCCCTTAGAAATGACAACATTCACCGTGCTGCCTTTCTCCAATTGAGTTCCCGGTGCTGGGTCTTGAGAAATGACTTCTCCCTCTGGAACTTTGTCATTGAACTCTTCTGTTGTCTCAATCTCGAGTCCGTAAGTATCCTCGTATACTTGCAGCCCTTTCTGATTGGATCCGCTAAGATCGTCAAGAGTAATTAGCTCAGGCCCCAAGCTGACGGTGAATTCAATAGTAGTTTCCTCAGGAATCACTGATTCACCATCAGGAGGATATTGATCCAGAATGGTTCCTGGCTCACTATCATCATGTTCTCCAGTTTTTTCGATATCCTTGAAGTTTTTATTTTCGAGAAGCGGTACTACGTCATCGAATAATCGGCCGCGGTAATCCGAAAGCTCCAGTTCCTCTTTCCCGGAACTGATATAAAGATCTATTTCATTGCCTTCCTTGATCATCTTACCAGCTTTCGGATTAGTCTTTATGATTAGACCTTCCTCAACTTCTTCATCGCTGATTTCCTTCTGTTCCCCAATGGTAAAGCCAGCAGCCATCAATTCTGCGACTGCCTCTTCCAGTTCCATTCCGCTTACTTCGGGAACTGCAACCTCTTTTGGCCCGAACAAATCAGGTCCCATTGTCACTGCTACAATTCCTGCAGCCGCAATCAGTAAAAATAATAGAGTTAAGATGATCGGCCATTTTTTGCTTTTCTTTTTAACTGGCTTTGACTGGTTCGTTTTGTCTGGTGGAACAGCCTGTTCCTTCCTAACAATCGTTGCATCCATGTTATGGAATGGTCGATCGTTCGTTATAATAGGTATTGCCTTTGTTGCTTCATCATCTACAGGAATAAAAAATCTCCCTTCATTAAGGCGATTGGCATCAAGTGCAGTCCGCAAATCATCTTCCATTTCATCTACATTGTCATATCTATGGAAGGGATCCTTAGCCGTAGCCTTCAAAACGATATTTTCCACACTTTGAGGTATTTGCGGGTTCCATCGCTTTAAAGAAGGAGTTTCAGATTGCAAATGTTTCAGAGCGATGGATACAGCCGACTCTCCAGAGAATGGCAGCCTGCCTGTAAGCAGCTCAAACATGACGATACCGATCGAATAAATATCCGACTTTTTATTCGCCATTCCACCCCTTGCCTGTTCAGGTGAAAGATAATGAACAGATCCGAGCACCGAATTTGTCTGAGTAATGCTAGTGGCACTCAAGGCCATCGCAATACCAAAGTCCGTGATTTTCACTGTTCCATTACTGTCAATCAATATATTGTGCGGCTTAATGTCACGATGGACGATATGGTTATGATGAGCATGTGAAATCGCTGAAGTCAGCTGCTTCATAATATCCAGTGCTTCCTGAACCGGGACAGGAGCATGCTGCTGTATGTATTGTTTTAGCGTCTGCCCGTCGACATATTCCATTACAATATAGTATAGCCCGTCCTCTTCTCCCACATCATATATACTAACAATGTTTGGATGAGCAAGACTGGTAGCTGATTGAGCTTCCCTGTGAAATCTGCGGATAAATTCTTCATCATTGGCAAAATCCAGACGCAGCATTTTAACAGCGACATCTCTGTCAAGAATCATGTCGTGGGCTAGATAGACATTCGCCATACCGCCGCCGCCAATCATATCCAATATTTTATAGCGTCCGCTGATTCTTTTTCCGATAATCATTTTCTTCACCTGCCCTCGTTGAATTCCTGATATTCGACGATAGCAAGAGTGATATTATCTTCGCCGCCGTATTGGTTGGCCCTTTTGATAAATTCTGCTGCCTTCTCTTCTAAAGGCAGTTCATTCATTATGACACTTTGCATTTCCTCAAGGCATACTTTATTAGATAGACCGTCTGAACATAGCAGTAATGCATCGCCTTCTTCAAAGGTAATGGTTTTTAAATCCATTTCTACGGATTCCTCAGTACCCAGTGCTCTTAACAGTACATTTTTCCGCGGATGATGTTCGGCGTCTTCCTTTGTGATTTGGCCTGAACGTACAAGCTCGTTGACGAGTGAATGATCCTCAGTCAATTGCTTGAAACCTGACTCATTCAATAAATAGCAGCGGCTGTCCCCGATATTCACGACTGTGGCAAAAATATTTGTGCAGATGGCACCGACTACAGTCGTCCCCATGCCTTCGCACTCTGTATTATTTAAAGAATGCTGGAATAATTGCTTATTAACTTCTAACACCGCTTCTTTGAGCCATTTTTCTGCTTCTCCTGCTGTATGTATCTTAGATGATTGTTCCCAAAGGCCTTTTAAATGTTTGATTGTCATATCACTGGCAACATCTCCTGCACGGTGGCCGCCCATGCCATCTGCTACGATGGCAAGGCGCTGCCCGTCAGGATTGATAAAGATGCCGCCGTTGTCTTCATTATGCAGACGAACTTTTCCCCTGTCCGTCATGAAAACAGCCTTCATCTTTTCACCTCGTCTCTTCTTTTCTTTCCTTCGCTCGAAGTTGTCCGCATGCCGCTTCAATGTCATGCCCTTGTTCTCTTCTAATTGTAACATTCACACCCCTGTCACGGAGCGTGCGTTCAAATTTAAAGATCTGGGTTTTCGGAGTCCTTACGTAATCTCGCTCAGGAACATAATTTACAGGAATCAAATTGATATGGCACTTAAGACCCTTTACCAGGTTTGCCAGCTCTTCTGCATGCTCTACCTGATCATTGACACCGCCAAATAATCCATACTCAAAGCTGATCCTTCTGCCCGTTTTATTTACGTAATAACGGACCGCATCCATTAGATCAGGAAGCTTGTACGCACGGTTGATCGGCATTAGCCTGCTTCTAAGCTCCGAATTCGGCGCATGCAGGGAGATCGCAAAATTGATCTGCATATTTTCATCCGCGAATTGATAAATCTTTGGGATGATTCCGCTTGTTGATACGGTGATATGGCGTGCACCGATATTCAAGCCTTTTTCATGGTTGACGATTTTCAGGAATGAAAGCATATGGTCATAGTTGTCAAACGGCTCGCCGATTCCCATGATAACAATTGAACTTACTCTTTCATCTGTTTCGTCTAATGCCTGTTGTACTTTTACGACCTGGGCAACGATTTCTCCTGCTTCCAGGTTTCTTTTTAATCCGCCAAGCGTAGATGCACAGAATGTACAGCCGATGCGGCAGCCAACCTGTGTCGTGACACAGACAGAATTTCCATACTCATGCCTCATCAGCACTGTTTCAATTGAAACACCATCATGCAGCTCAAAAAGGAACTTAATTGTACCATCAGAAGATGTCTGCTGGACAATTGTATTCATGGTGGTCAGCACAAAATGCTGGCTGAGCTTGTCCCTTAATTCCTTCGAAAGGTTCGACATGTCCTCGAAGGAGGCAGCTCTTTTTTTATAGAGCCAGTCAAAGATCTGTTCAGCTCTAAATGGTTTTTCGTCTTGCTCCTTCAACCAATTTTTCAGCTCTTCTAGCTGAAGTGAATAGATGGACTGTTTCCCTGTATCTTCTGTTGCAGCATTTCTCGTTGAATTTTCCTGTTCCATGTTATTCTACCTTCTTTCTTAAACAAGCAATATAAAATCCATCAGAGCCAAAATCCTGCGGAAGAATCTGAACATCTATGCCATTAATCAATGGTTTGATTGCATCCGGCATTCTTTTCGCAAATTCAAGATCTCCTTCAAATTCATGATGCTCAAGCAAAAATTTACTTATGACTTCTTGATTTTCTTCTTTATCAACAGTACAAGTACTATATACAAGCGTGCCTCCCGCTTTTAGCAGCGGCGCTACTGATTCTAGCAATGAAAGCTGAATTGATTGAAGCTGAGATAAATCATTTTCTTTTTTAGTATACTTCATATCGGGTTTACGTCTCATTACACCGAGACCAGAACATGGAGCATCAAGCAAAATCCGGTCAACAGATTCCTTTTCAAAATGCTCTGCAGCTTGCCTGCTGTCCATTTTCTTAGCTTCGATGTTTTCTAATCCAAGACGCTCCGCATTCTTTACAATCAGCTTAACTTTATGCTCATGAAGGTCTAGAGAGATTACTTTCCCACTGTTGCCAAGCATTTCAGCTATGTGTGAAGATTTCCCTCCAGGAGCCGCGCAAGCATCCAGGATTACTTCCTCTTCTTTAATATCAAGAGCATACGCAACCAGCATTGAACTTTCATCCTGAATAGTCAATAATCCATATTTAAAGGCCTTTGAGGATGCGAGGTTCCCGCGCAGACATTTGATTGCTTCTGGTAAGATCGGACTTGGTTCAACTTCAAAGCCTTCGTCCTCAAGCAGTACAAGACACTCTTCACGCGTTATTCTTGTCAAATTGACTCTTGCCGTTTGCAGCGGGGCAGTCAGGTTCACCTCACACATTTCACGGGTTCTTTCAATTCCGAACTGGCTGACCCATCTCTTGACGAGCCATAATGGGTGGCTTGTCTCCATTGAAATTCTTTCTGCGGGGTCGTTAATACTATCCAAGCTCGGCAGCCCTTTTCTCTGGATGCTGCGAAGAACTCCATTAACAAGGCTGGCTATGCCTTTGTGTCCGCGGCGCTTAGCTATCTCTACTGCTTCGAATATCGCAGCTCTATCTGGAATTTTATCTAAATACACCATCTGGTAAACCGTGATGCGAAGCAGATTGATGACCCAGCTTTGCAGCTTCTTATTCTCCTCAATAAAAGGTTTAAGGTAATAATCGAGTGTCATTTTCCGCTGGAGTGTGCCATAGACCAACTCAGTCAGTAAACCAATATCGATAGGACTGATTTCATTTTTTTCAATTGCACTGTTCAGCAGCAAATTGCTGTATGCCTGGTTCTTTTCGACCGACTCCAATAATTGGACTGCAGCGTCCCTTACATTTTTCTTTTTACTCATCTTGATCTCCTAACTTAATTCCAGGCTCGATGTTCGAACCTGCACCAAGCAAGAACTGCCTTGCATCCATTTTCTTCTTGCCCGCAGGCTGCAGCTCAGTTATTTTTATTCCAGTTCCATTACCAGCAGCGACAATGAAACCATCTTCTTCAAGTTTGACAATCGTTCCAGGCTCTTGGCTTATTGAATGAGCAGCCTTCTCGGAGCCCCATATTTTCAGTACCGAACCATTCATTGTCGTATAGGCAACTGGCCAGGGATTCATGCCGCGGATATGGTTATATATTTGTTCTCCCGGCTTCGTCCAGTCAATTTTCTCCTGTTCACGTTTGATGTTCCAGGCAAATGTTGCCTCTTCATCGTTTTGAGGGACAGGTGTAAGCTCACCTTTTAACAGCTTTGGAATAGTTTCTGATAATAGGTCCGCACCTGCAGCACTCATTTTATCATGAAGCGTTCCAACCGTATCTGTTTCGGTTAATGGTACTTCAATTTGTGTAAGGATATCACCAGCATCCAGTTTCTCAACCATATACATGATCGAAATCCCTGTTTTTTCTTTGCCCTGGATGATCGCATAATGGATTGGCGCGCCGCCGCGAAGCTCAGGGAGCAGCGATGCATGGACATTTATACATCCATATTTTGGAGCCTCGAGCAATTGTTTTGGCAAAATCTGCCCAAAGGCAGCCGTCACGATTAAATCCGGCTCCAATGCAAGAATTTTATCCAGATCTTCCTGCTGACGGATTTTTTCCGGCTGATAAACAGGAATATCATGCTTCAGCGCCTCTTCCTTAACCGGAGGCGGTGTAAGCACTCGTTTCCTGCCAACTGGCCGGTCAGGCTGGGTGACTACGGCGATTACATTATAACCGTCACCGATCAGCCTTCTTAAAACAGGAACGGAAAAATCCGGAGTTCCCATAAAAACTATTTTTGTCATTCCTGGTTCAGCTCCTCTAATTCAGCTTCTTCCAAATACCTAGTAACCTTTGAGGTAAATAACACCCCATGCAAATGGTCGATTTCATGCAGGATCGCCCTGGCCAGAAATTCTTCCGCTTCTATTTCAAAGCTTTTACCTTTACGGTTTTGTGCTTTGACTTTTACATAATTTGGACGTGTGACCACACCGTATAAACCAGGAAAGCTTAAACAGCCTTCTGGCCCAGTCTGTTCACCGCCACTTCCAATGATTTCTGGATTGATCAGTTCAATCGTTCCGTGCTCATCGTCAATATCAACGATGGCAATTTGCTTATTTATATCAATTTGTGGAGCAGCAAGGCCAACTCCATCAAATTCAATCATTGTATCATACATATCATCCAGCAGCTTTGCGAGCTTTTTATCAAAAACTGTAACCAATTCGCATTCCTGCTCCAAAATATCTGCCGGGTAGTTAACTATTTTACGTACTGCCAAAATAAATCCTCCAATAAATCCATTAAATATATTTTTCGTTTAACTATTAGTTTGTTCAAGAGCCTTTTACCGTAAACTTCACGTTTTCAGCAAATGCAAAAACTGATTAATCTGGTCATCAAAATCTTTTACATCAAGATATAAGGGTTCAGATCAACGGAAATTTGCAGTCCGCCTGTCCCCATCTCATGCTGATAATGATCGAGAATGGACTTTAGCGCACTATTCAGTTCTGGTTCCTTTTTGTATTTTATCAAACATTGATACCGATATCTATCGTTGATACGGGGAATGGGGGATGCGACTGGCCCCAAGACGACTGCTTCCTTCGAAAGCCTGGACGATATGAATTTGGCGATCTTTTCGGTGACCGACACTACCTTCATTAATTCTCCATGGCTGACTGTAACTAGTGAAAGATAATAAAATGGCGGATACTGATGTACTTTCCTTACCATCATTTCCTGCTGGTAAAACCGGTCGTAATCCTGGGTGCCGGCAAGCTCGACACTGTAGTGTTCCGGTGTATAAGTCTGTATGACAACTTCACCGGGAAGCTGATGTCTGCCTGCCCTCCCGCTCACCTGGGTAAGCAGCTGAAATGTTTTTTCTGACGAGCGAAAGTCTGGCAAATGCAGCATTGTATCAGCAGAAAGAACACCAACTAGCGTAATATTGGGAAAATCAAGTCCTTTAGCGATCATTTGAGTGCCAAGCAAAATGTCCGCCTGGCCTTCTTGAAAAGCAGTCAAAAGCCTCTCGTGAGAGCCCTTCCTTCCTGTTGTATCCACATCCATACGGATGACCCGCGCTTCTGGCAGCAGCTTATTGAGTTCTTCCTCCACCTTTTGCGTTCCCGTTCCAAAATAGCGGATATGCTCGCTATTGCATTCAGGGCATATAGTTGGAACCCTGTCTTCATGACCGCAATAGTGGCATTTCATCTGTTCATTATACCGATGATAGGTCAGCGTGATGTCACAATGCGGACAGTTCATCACATAGCCGCAGTCCCGGCACATGACAAATGATGAGTGGCCTCGTTTATTTAAAAACAGGACAGTCTGTTCTTTTTTCTCAATCCGGTCCTTTAATTTTTCAAAAAGCTTAACAGAAAACATTGACCGGTTGCCTGTGCGGAGCTCCTCTCTCATGTCGACTATTTCGACAGTTGGAAGATCCCTGTTGTTCATCCTCTTTGGAAGGGACAGCATTGTGTATCTCCCCTTCTGCGCGCGAGCGAATGATTCAAGTGATGGGGTTGCGCTGCCTAGGACTACCGGGCAGTTATACGTTTTAGCTCTCTGGATTGCAACATCCCTTGCATGATAGCGAGGATTTTCTTCCTGCTTATAGCTTGTTTCATGCTCCTCATCAATAATGATGATTCCCAGGTTTTCAAACGGAGCAAAGATCGCTGACCTGGCACCTACTACAACCTTTACTTCTTTGCGCTGAATCTTCCGCCACTCATCATATTTTTCTCCGGCAGATAGACCACTGTGCATGACCGCAACATAATCCCCAAACCGCTCTTTGAAGCGAGTGACCATCTGCGGTGTAAGCGCAATTTCTGGTACAAGTACAATCGCTTCTTTTCCGTTGTTCAATACCTCTTGAATGGATTGAAGGTATATTTCCGTCTTCCCGCTACCTGTCACTCCATATAAAAGGAAAACCTCATGCTGTTCATTCTCGATCGAAGAAAGAATAGGACTAATTGCCTTTTCCTGTTCCACCGTCAGCGTCAACGCGGTTTTCCGGGCAAATTCTCTTTCAGCGTACGGATCTCTGTAAACCTCTAATTCTTCTACCTTTAAAACGCCTTTTTTTACTAGCGAATTTACAGATGCCTGTGAAATACCAAGTGTTGTGAGGATGAGTCTTTGTTCCACCGGTTCAGGATGTTCAAGAAAGAAATCTATAATTGCTTGCTGGCCCGATGCCTGTGCCGGGAGACTGCCCCTGATTTCTTTCAGCTGTCCAGGCTCTGCAGCCGGGGAGACATGTTTGAGGAGCTTTTTGCGTACCCTGTCCTTTACTTGATAGATGACTTCAATCCTGCCTTCTGAGGCTTCCTTATGAAGCTGCTGGACAAGCCCTTGTGAGACAGCGTCATCCCATTTTATTTCACGGCTTTCCATGAAAAGATCCTTAAGCTTTTCGTGGACACCAGCAAGATCAGCACCTCTTGCGAGTACAATTTTTTTCTCGTACTTCGCCTTCAGAGCTGCCGGGAGCATTGCCTGATAGGAGGAAATCTTATAGCTTAATGTATGCTCCGTTAACCATTCTCCCAGTTCTAGCAATTCTTCATTTAATACAGGATTCAAATCAAGCGGCTCTACAATTTCACGTAATTTAGAAAAGCCGGATTCATTTTTAAGCTCCGTGACAAAGCCCTGGATTTTCCTAGGGCCAAATGGGACAATCACCCTTATTCCAGGCTTAATGACATCTTTGAATTTATCTGGAATTTTATAGTCAAAGGTTTTGTCTGTCTGCTTTGCGGGCACATCGACAATAACACTGGCTATATTCATAGGCGTTCATCCTTTGATAACAGTTGAGTGACCTCTAAAAGGAGGTTTCTGGCAACCTCGGTTTTTGCCATTAACGGTAATTTGACATTGGTTCCATTTTTATTGTAGATCGTGACAATATTCGTATCAGTGCCGAATCCCGCTCCCGCTTGTTTCACATCGTTCGCAACGATCAAATCAGCATTTTTCTTCACCAGCTTGCCTTTTGCGTGTTCTTCTACATTCGTGGTTTCGGCTGCAAATCCAACTACCACTTGAGTAGTCTTCCTTTTGCCTAACTCGAAAAGGATGTCCTTTGTACGTTCAAGCTCAAGGAACTCCTCGCCTTCCTTCTTCTTCATTTTTTCTTCATACACATATTTAGGACGGTAATCTGCTACCGCAGCTGTTCCAATGATGACATCAGCCTGTTCGAAATGATCCATTGCTGCCAGGTACATTTCCTCAGCACTTTCTACCGAAACAAGCTCTACTCCTTTTGGTGCTTCCAGGTAGACTGGACCGGAAACAAGTATGACCCGCGCACCCATCTTTTCTGCTTCCGATGCGATCGCATAGCCCATCTTACCGGTTGAATGATTGGTAAGAAATCGCACGGGGTCAATTTTCTCCCGGGTAGGACCTGCTGTAATTAGAACCGTCTTGCCCGCAAGCTCCGCGGTTTCCCTATTAAAAAACTTGATAGCAAGATCAACAATCGTTTCAGGTTCCTCAAGCCGTCCCTTGCCTGTGTAGCCGCAGGCCAAATATCCTTCAGCTGGTTCAATGAAATCACAGCCAAAGCTTCTTAATGTCTCCATATTTTTTCTTACAGCAGGATGATTGTACATATGTACATTCATTGCAGGCGCAATCCAAATCGGGGCAGTAGCCGCCAAGAGAGTAGTCGAAATCATATCATCAGCAATCCCATTTGCAAGTTTTCCAATTATATTGGCTGTAGCTGGTGCGACAATGATCAGGTCCGCCCAGTCTGCCAGGTGAATATGGGCGATTTTGTCAGGGTGTTTTTCATCAAATGTATCTGTATAAACTTCACTTCCGGACAGCGCCTGGAAAGTGAGCGGAGTAACAAATTTTGCGGCTGATTCACTCAGGATGACCTTCACTTCCGCACCGGCCTGGGTCAATTTGCTTGTCAGCGCAGCCCCTTTATATACGGCGATACCGCCAGTAACACAAAGCAAGATTTTTTTACCGTTCATCATGTCAGAGAACCCCCATTGTACACAAACTTTCATTATGATTGAACTATAACATTTTTTCACAGATTAAGCATGAAATGCGCAAGCAGATGCTTGGATCGATAGATTTTCAAATCACTTATACAAAAACAAAAAAATAACAACCCAATAAATAGGTTGTTATCATGGAATTATTCGTTGATATTTAATTCTTCATGGCTGGCAGCTGTTTTGAAATGAAGCTTTTCAGCGTTGATTTCCTCGAGTGCTTTACCAACGAATTTATGTGACACATACTTATCGATTTTCGGGTCCATGTGAACCTGCATGCTGCGTGCACGCTTTGCAGCAACTGACACCAATGAATATTTTGAATCAATTTTTGTCATTAATGAATCAATAGAAGGAAAAAGCATTTAATCTACCTCCAGCATTTTTTTATAACGATGTTGAACTCGTTCCCTGCGGCAGTGCTCTGCAACAACGATTGCTTTCACACGCTCAGCAGCACTTTCCACCTGGTCGTTCTCAACAACATAATCATATAATTCCATCATTTCGATTTCTTCTCTTGCGGCTCTCATTCTGCCTTTAATGATATCCTCCGTCTCGGTTCCCCTAGTAACGATTCGGTTTTCAAGCTCTGAAAGGCTAGGCGGCGCAAGGAAAATGAACAAACCTTCCGGAAACTTCCTGCGGACCTGGCTTGCGCCCTGGACTTCAATTTCCAGGAAAACATCCTTCCCAGCATCAAGAGTTTCGCGGACATACTCTACAGGAGTTCCGTAATAATTACCGACAAACTCTGCATATTCAAGAAGCTGGTCCTGCTGGATCATCTCTTCGAATTCTTCCCTTGATTTGAAGAAATAATCTACTCCATTTCTCTCGCCTTCCCGCGGGAGCCTGGTCGTAGCTGAAACGGAGTATTCAAAAGCTGTATCCGGCTGGGAAAACAATTCTTTCCGGACCGTTCCTTTTCCAACTCCTGATGGCCCTGAAAGAACAATCAACAATCCTTTTTCCTGCATTAAAAAGTCCTACCCTTCATCAATAATATCATCCCTGTCATTCAAGCGGTGGGCAACTGTTTCTGGCTGTACCGCAGAGAGAATGACGTGGTCGCTGTCCATTACGATAACAGCCCTGGTCCTTCTTCCATATGTAGCATCTATTAATGACCCTCGGTCACGCGCATCCTGAATGATCCTTTTAATCGGAGCGGATTCTGGACTCACGATCGAAATGATCCTGTTCGCTGAAACAATATTGCCGAAGCCTATATTTATAAGCTTTATTGCCATGATGGTCCCCCAATCATCAGTTATTTATTTTTGCCTTGCAAAGCTCATTCTAAACGCTATTCAATATTCTGTACTTGTTCTTTAACCTTTTCAAGGAGGCTTTTCATTTCGACAACTTCTCTGGCAATTCTAGAATCATTGGCTTTGGATCCAATCGTGTTGACCTCGCGATTCATTTCCTGAAGCAAAAAATCAAGTTTTCTGCCAAGAGGTTCATTCGACTTCATTATTTCTGTAAATTGAACGACATGGCTTTCAAGCCTGGTGATTTCTTCACTGATATCGGCTTTGTCTGCAAAAAACGCGACTTCAGTGAGAATCCTGTCCTCATCAGCCTGCCCATCCAAAAAATCAGCCATTTTCTTATTCAGCCTGTCCCTGTATTGCTCCACAACATCTGGGGCAAATTGTTTTACCTTGCTGAGATTGCCTTTTAGCTGCTGGATGTTTTGAGAAACATCGCTCTCAAGAGCCGTACCTTCAAGCAAGCGCATCTGGACCAACTGATTTCCCGCGTCCTGTATTGCAGCCAATACAAGCTGTTCGAGTTCTTCATTCTCTGTCTCTTTTTCTTCAATATGAATGATTTCGTCCCGGTTGACAAGGTCACGAAGCTCAATCTCACCGGTAATGCCGTACCTGTTTTTGATTTCAGATATGTGATGGACTAATTCGTCCAGGGCTTGCCAGTCAATATGTACACTTCGGCTTACTATGCCTTCACCCTCCAAAGTTACAAATACTTCGACTCTCCCTCTTTTTATGTGTTCGCCAAGTTTCTTTTTTATTTTTTCTTCCGTTTTCAGGAGCTGGCGAGGCATGCGTATATGAAATTCACAAAAACGGTGGTTTACCGTCTTCACCTCAACATTGACGCTGAACCTTTCCGAATCAGCCCTACTCCTTCCAAATCCAGTCATACTGACGACCATTCAAGACACATCCATTCTCTATAAAAAGTCGAGTTGATTCGTGAAGGTTTTTTAAAATTTTTTTTTTTCATAGGCTCTGTTAAGCAAGGCTGTTGATTTCCGCTTCAATCAAAAGGCTTAAAATAACATTGACCTATGACAGTGCCTTTATTTTAAGTGATAATTTAATAATAAAAAAAAGAAAGGCAATAGAGCCTTCTCTATTACCTAACGGATTATATCATATTTCTTTTTGTTTTTCTTGCAAAAAATGTTCCGGCAAGCAAAAATGTAGGAACTGCAGATAATCCAATGATCAACAGCCAGTCAGCAGGCAGGATGGATACGGTATGGAAGATCGGCTGGAGCATTGGAGAGTAAATGACAGCAAGAACCATAACAAGTGAAGAAATTACCGCCCATACGAGATATTTATTGCCAAGTGGATTGCGGGCAAATACAGATTTTTCACTTCTGCAATCGAACACATGGATTAGCTGGGCCATAACAAGTGTTGCGAACGCAATTGTCTGGGCATAGGCCAGCTCTTCTGGATTTCTTCCGTAAACAACCATAAAAGCGATCAGCGTCACTAAACCGATTAAGAATCCTCTTGAAACCACTTTCCAGCCTAACCCCCGGGCAAATACCCCTTCTTTTGGATGGCGTGGCGAGCGCTTCATTACATCTTCTTCCGGCTGGTCCAAACCTAGTGCCATAGCAGGCAATCCGTCTGTCACAAGATTTACCCAAAGGATTTGAATCGGTACGAGCGGAAGCGGTAAGCCCAAAATCATCGCGAAAAGCATGACCAGAATCTCACCGACATTTGATGCAAGCAAATACCGGATGAACTTTCTAATATTTTCATAGATGTTTCGACCTTCTTTGATCGCAGCCTTTATGGTTGCAAAGTTATCATCGAGCAACACCAGAGATGATGCTTCTTTTGCTACATCTGTACCTGTGATCCCCATGGCTACTCCGATATCAGCAGCCTTAATCGCCGGGGCGTCATTGACCCCATCTCCTGTCATGGCAACAATATGTCCTCTATTCTGAAGAGCCTTAACGATTTTCAGCTTATGTTCTGGTGATACTCTCGCAAAAACGGAAACATCATCAACGATATCTTCAAGCTCGGTAACAGACATCTCGGTCAGTGTCTTGCCATCAATGACTTTACTGTCCTTAGTCAGAATTCCAAGCTGCTTTGCAATTGCTTTTGCAGTTATAACATGGTCCCCGGTAATCATCACCGTTTTAATTCCAGCATCACGGCATTCCTTTACCGCTTGTTTAACCTCTGGTCGCGGCGGATCAATCATTCCCTGCAAACCGATGAATGTCAGCCCTTTTTCAGCTTCATTTTCATGAAGGACCACGGTATTCTCAGAAATAGGCTTGAATGCGATTGCAATTGTCCTCAGAGCGTTTCCAGCGAGTTCATCAATCGCTGCCTGGACTTTGGACGTCAATTCCTTGGAAAGTAATTGCTGTCTTTGATCCCAAAGAATCGATTCACTCAAACCGATCAACACATCGGGAGCTCCTTTAACTACAGCGAACTTTCTTCCGTTTTTATCTTTAACAATCATACTCATCATTTTCCGCTTTGAATCAAATGGGAATTCATTAACAATTTCAAACTGATTCAGCAGGCTTGGTCTTCGATAGCCAGCTTTCATTGCTGCCACTAAAAGTGCACCCTCCGTAGGATCGCCATCGATGGCATATTCATCATCTTTCTCAATGATTTCAGAATGATTGCATAACATGCCAAATGTCAAAAGCTGCTGAAGTGATTTTTCAGACTGAGGATCAATGCTTCTTTCTTTGTAGAAGAATGAGCCTGTTGGTGAATATCCTACACCATCGACAGTCCAAGTTTTACCGCCGCTCCACAAATGTGTTACGGTCATTTTGTTTTGAGTCATCGTGCCTGTTTTATCGGAGCATATAACAGAAGCACAGCCAAGCGTTTCTACTGCAGGCAGTTTCCTGACAATGGCATTCTTCCTGATCATCCTCTGCACGCCAAGCGACAATGCAACAGTAACGATTGCCGGCAGGCCTTCTGGTATCGCAGCAACCGCCAAACTGACACCTGCAAGGAACATTGTGTATAAATCGTGCCCCTGAAGGACACCGATTCCTACCACTAATAAAGTAAGGAATAAAGCAGCAGTTATCAGTATTTTTCCCAGCTGTTCAAGTCTCCGCTGCAATGGAGTTTCCTGGATTTCAGCTGTCTGTAGAAGATCCGCGATTTGGCCCATTGCTGTTTTCATCCCTGTGGCTACAACAACGCCAGTACCGCTTCCCCTTGTAACCATCGTACCCATGAAAGCCATATTCTCCATATCACCCAGACCTGGATTAGGAATTCTTAATGGGCTTGTATTTTTTTGAACCGGAACGGATTCACCCGTCAGAGCTGATTCTTCTATCTCCAGACTCCATGACTCAATCAACCGGATATCTGCACCAATCCGGTCACCAGAGGTGAATTTTATTATGTCACCTGGCACAACATCCTTTGATGGGATTTTAACCCACCCGCCATCCCTTAAAGCGTGAACCTGCGGCGCAGACAATTCTTTAAGAGCATCGAGTGATTTTTCCGCTTTCCTTTCCTGAAAAAAACCTAAAATGCCATTCACAAGCACAATAGCAATAATCGCGATGGCATCAACCATTTCACCCAGAAGGCCAGAGATCAAGGTGGCCGCTAGCAATACAAGCACCATGAAATCCTTGAACTGGCTAAAGAATAATAATAGTGCTGATTGCTTTTCCCCTTCAGCTAATGCATTAGGCCCATGCTGCTCTCGTCTGCTTTTTACTTCCTTTTCATCCAATCCTTCTGTAAAATCTGTTCTTAAGGCGCTGGCAATTTCTTTTTCATTCATTTCATGGAACTTCATGGGGCCATCACACTTCCTCCTTCAAAATAGAACCTGTTTGTCCTCATATACAGAAATCATATTCAGCCCTGTCCTAAAAAATGCTAATATGGTAGGTAAGATAAATTAATAAAAGCTCAACCACTTTGTGAAACGGTGATGGAGCCAGACATATACAAAAAGGATGTATTGCCAATGTCATTTGATGGATTGTTTACAAGAGCTATAACGAATGAACTTTCTTCCCTTCTAAAAGGAGGGCGTATCAATAAAATCCACCAGCCTTATAAAAATGAAATTATCATGGCTGTCAGAGCGAACGGAGTGAACCATAAATTGCTGTTGTCTGCGCACCCGAGCTATGCAAGGGTCCAGCTTACAAATGAGCAATATGACAATCCAAATGAGCCGCCAATGTTCTGCATGTTATTGCGGAAGCATCTCGAAGGCTCCATTATCGAAGATATTAAGCAGGTCGGTCTTGACCGAATGATTATTTTTGAAGTAAAAGGAAGAAATGAACTCGGAGACATTTCTTACAAGCAGCTGATCGTAGAAATCATGGGCCGCCACAGCAATATAATCATTGTTGATAAAAACAGGAATGTTATCCTCGATAGCATCAAGCATATTTCCTTTGCGTTAAATACACACCGCGCAATCATGCCTGGGCAGGAATATATCATGCCTCCTCAACAGGATAAGTTGAATCCTTTGGAAGCAAATGTGGATAATGTGTTGAGATCGATTGATTTTAATTCAGGCAATCTTGATAAACAGCTTGTCTCGAGCTTTGCTGGAATCTCGCCTATTTTAGCTAGGGAGATAGTCTTCAAGACCGGCCTTGCAAACCGGTTGACACTTCCAAATACGTTTATCGATGTTATGAATGATATAAAGAATCATATTTACAAGCCTTCTATAACTTACGGAAATACGAAGGAAGCTTTTTATCTCCTTCCCCTCGAACATCTGAAAGGGGAAGTAAAAACTTACGATTCGTTAAGCAGTCTTCTTGATCGCTTTTATTTTGGCAAGGCAGAACGTGACCGGGTAAAACAGCAGGGGAATGATCTTGAACGTTTGATCATTAATGAAAAAGAGAAAAACGAGAAGAAAATTAAAAAACTTGAGTCTACTTTGGAGGATGCAAAGAAGGCTGAGCAATTTCAGTTATATGGTGAACTGCTGACTGCGAATATATTCATGGCTCAAAAAGGCATGAAGGAAATTTCAGTGGTGAATTATTATGATGAAGATGGGGCTTCCATTACCATCCCACTGGAGCCAAGGAAAACACCTTCTGAAAACGCACAAAAATATTTTACTAAATATCAAAAGGCCAAAAAATCGGTCAATATCGTTATGGAGCAAATAGAGCTTGCAAAGGCGGAGGCCGCTTATTTCGATACCCTTCTCCAGCAGGTAGAAGCAGCATCACCAAAGGATATCGAGGAAATAAGAGAAGAGCTTGTCGAAGGCGGTTACATCCGGGCACGTCAGAAAAAATCAAACAAAAACAAGCTAAATCAAAAGCCAGTGCTCGAGAAATATCAATCTTCAGACGGAACAGAAATTATTGTCGGCAAAAATAATAAGCAAAACGATTATTTAACCAATAAAGCAGCTGCTCGAGATGATATTTGGCTCCATACTAAAGATATCCCTGGATCGCACGTTGTCATCCGCAGCAAGGAGCCTGCTGAAGAAACCATTCTTGAAGCAGCACAGATTGCCGCTTATTTTAGCAAAGCACGTAATTCAAGCTCTGTGCCAGTAGACTTCACAAAGGTTCGCCATGTAAAAAAACCGGCTGGTGCCAAGCCAGGATTTGTGATTTATGACCAGCAACAGACTGTGTACGTCACACCTGATGAAGATATGATTTTGAAATTAAAACAGTAATATTTGCAAAACCCGCCTAGAAATAAGTTCAGGCGGGTTTTTGGCATTTTAAATATTGAATTTCGGATTATTTCTGGGTTTTTCAGAATATTATTTTCTTTTTCGGAATATAATCGTATTTTCCGGAATATAATCTTATTTTTTCGGAATAAACGTGAAAATTTCGGAATAAATGTGTTTTTTCAAAAGTCTGTTTTCGTATTCTTAGTTGCTTTTAATAAGTTGATTTAAACAATCCATTTAAAAACAACGATCTTTTAGAAAACAGCCTTTCAAAATCACCCGGTCGGTGATTTCCTGGTCCATTAGACAATAAATAAAAATGCAGCCCTTTTTTGGACTGCATTTCCTCATTTTTATCGTTTATTACTCGCTGCGCCCCACTCAGCAGGATTCTTTCGCCACTCTGCCAGGCTTTCCAAATTCTCTTTTGAGATTAGCCCTTTTTCCTCGGCTAAGTTTGAGAGAGTAGTAAAGTCAGTCAGGGAATAAGCTGTTATACCAGCTGACTCTAACTGTTGCTCACCTTTTTCAAGCTCATATGTAAAGATGGATACTACTCCAAGCACTTCACAGCCTGCTTCACGCAAAGCCTCAACTGCTTCGATTACGCTGCCGCCTGTTGAGATCAAGTCTTCGATAACAACAACCTTCTGTCCTGCAGTGACCCTGCCCTCTATCTGGTTGCCCTTGCCATGTCCTTTCGCTTTAGAACGTACATAGCTCATTGGGAGGTCCATGAGTTCACTGACCCATGCTGCATGTGGAATTCCCGCTGTTGCAGTTCCTGCGATTACTTCTGCTCCTGGAAAATTCGCTACTATTAGGTTTTTTAATCCCTCAGCTACTTTTCTTCGAACATCTGGGTATGTAAGGGTCAGACGGTTATCGCAATAGATTGGGGACTTTAAGCCAGACGACCATGTGAATGGAGCTTCAAGCTGTAGGCTAACGGCTTCAATTTCGAGCAATGCTCCTGCTATCTCTTTTTTCATTTATATACACCCTTCCATTCATTTTTGATAGTCAAATAGCTTTCAAGAGGATTAGCAGACCTTGTGATTGGCCTGCCGACGACAATCGCCGATATTCCCTGTTCTCTGGCAAACTCTGGAGTTGCGGCCCTCTTCTGGTCCTGCAGCTGACTGTCTGCTGGACGGATTCCAGGAGTTACCGTCAAAAATTGTGATCCTAACCGGCAATGAATCAATTGCGCCTCATGCGGAGAACAAACCACTCCATCAAGTCCAGAACTTTGAGCAAGTTTGGCATAGTTCATAACCGAATCCAACAAGGACACTCCAATCAGCTGTTCTTGGCTCACTTGAGCTTCTGACGTACTAGTGAGCTGGGTGACAGCAATACAATACGGCCGCTTTTTTCCGGCTGGAGTACCTGCTTCCAGTCCTTCTACTGCTGCAGCCATCATGGATGAGCCCCCTGCTGCATGCACGTTGACTAAATCGCATCCAAGCCCCCCCACTACCTTCATCGCACTTTTAACAGTGTTAGGTATGTCGTGAAGCTTTAAATCCAAGAATATCTTGTGATTCCGCAACTGCAATTCTTCAATGATCGCTGGTCCTTCTGAGTAGAACAGTTCCATTCCGACCTTCACAAAAAGCTGCTCGTTTTCAAATGGTTTAAGGAACTCCAGTACCTCAGTTTTATTTGGGAAATCAAGAGCGATAATAATCGAGTCTTTCATTCTTTTTCCAGCTCCTCCCTATTAATTCTAAAATATGGTCTACCCCAAGCCTTGTAAGGATTTCTGGCAACTCATCAATGATTTTCGGGCAAATAAACGGATCTACGAAATTTTGTGTTCCTACTGCTGCAGCACTTGCCCCTGCCAGGAAAAATTCGACTACATCCTCTGCAGACTGAATTCCTCCCATTCCGATAATTGGAATCGATACATGCTGGCTTACCTCGTAAATCATCCTGATCGCCACTGGTTTTACTGCAGGACCTGACAACCCGCCGGTCTTATTAGCTAGAATTGGCTGACCTGTCATCAAGTCAATCCTCATACCAAGCAATGTGTTAATCATTGTTAGCCCGTCAGCACCGCCATCTTCTACTGCTCTTGCAATTTTTACGATATCTGTGACATTTGGCGAAAGCTTCACATACACAGGGACCTCTGAAACGTTCTTTACTTTTTTGGTGAGTGCCTTGGCCATTTCCGGGTCAGTGCCAAATGCAATCCCGCCTGTTTTCACATTTGGACAAGAAATATTCAACTCAAGAGCTTTTACATTTGGAGCCTTTGAAAGTTTTTCAGCAACAGCTACATAATCATCTTCTGTCGATCCAGCAATGTTCGCGATAATTGGCACATTAAACTGCTCAAGCCAGGGTAATTCTTCATTAAAAACTTTTTCTAAACCAGGGTTTTGCAGGCCAATTGCATTCAGCATTCCACCGGAAGTTTCTGCTACCCTTGGTGTTGGATTGCCAAACCGCGGCTCTGGAGTAGTTGCTTTTACCATGATTGCCCCAAGCTTGCTTAGGTCATATAGCTGGCTGAATTCTTTGCCAAAACCAAAGCAGCCTGACGCAGGCATGATTGGATTTTTTAAATTCAAACCCGGCAATTGAATGGATAGTGAACTCATATTACAACCTCCCCTGCCGCGAATACCGGACCATCGCTGCATACTTTTTTATACGAGAAGCCATGTGGATCCTCTTTCGTATGGCAGACACAAGCGAAGCATGCCCCAATTCCGCAGCCCATACGTTCTTCTAGAGATAGATAGGTTTTAGGCGCATATACTCCCGGCTCAATTGCCCTCAGCATCGGAGTTGGGCCGCAGGCAAACACGATGTCTGCATGGATTTCTGAAAGAATATCGGTTACATAACCTTTCTTTCCATATGACCCGTCTACTGTCGCAACATAAACTTCCCCGTATTTCGCTAATTGCTTTTCGTAGAAAACATTACTTGCTGACTGGAATCCTATGATACTGATGACCGAGACACCGTTTTGTGCAAGCTGTTTAGCCAGTTCGAACATTGGAGGTACTCCAACTCCTCCTCCAACTAAGACTGCAGTGCCTCCCGACCTCGCCTCATTTACAGGGAATCCATTTCCTAATGGTCCAAGTACATCAACTTCTTCTCCAACTCTTTTTTCAGCAAGCAGGGATGTGCCCCTGCCCTGCTTGCGGTATATGATTGTGAATGATTTGCTTTCCTTATTGATTGCAGCAATGCTGATCGGCCTGCGAAGGAGCGGATCAAACCCATCCGCCACCTTCACATGGACAAATTGTCCCGGCTCTGACATCTCAGAAGTAATCTCACCTTTTAAAATTAGTTCATAGATACTTTCAGCAATTTGCCTGTTACTTACAACCATGCACTTTTCTTGCGTGATCATGAAAGGACACCTTCTTTAACCGCCTTCATAGGCGCTAGTGCTTCCGCTGAGAATGTCATCGATTCAATGACTTTGAGAATTGCTGCAGCTGTATCAAGTGAGGTTAAGCATGGCACACCATTTTCTACCGACTCACGGCGGATTCGGAAGCCATCCCTCTGAGGTTGTTTTCCTTTAGTCAGTGTATTGATGACAAACTGCGCTTCCCCACTGCGGATGACATCTAATAGGTTATGGCCTTCTGAACCAATCTTGCCAACCGTTTTAACACGTACCCCTGCATTTTCCAGATATTTCGCCGTTCCTTCTGTCGCCATCAATTGATAGCCGATATTCGCAAATCTTCTGGCAAGAGACAAGGCTTCCTCCTTATCCTTATCAGATACGGTCAACAGGACAGTGCCGAATTCCTGAATTTTCATTCCGGCAGCAATCATTCCTTTATAAAGAGCTTTTTCAAGCGTGGTATCTTTACCCATTACTTCGCCAGTCGATTTCATTTCAGGTCCAAGCGTAATATCAACGCGGCGCAGTTTTTCAAAAGAAAACACTGGCACCTTAACAAATACTCCGTCTTGTTCCGGCACTAGGCCTGAATCATATCCCTGCTCTTTTAGCTTTTGGCCAAGTATGACCTTTGTTGCGATTTTTGCCATTGGCACGTTCGTGATCTTGCTTAGGAATGGCACCGTGCGGCTTGAGCGTGGGTTTACCTCTAATACGTAAACTTCCTCATTTTTGATGACATACTGTATATTCAACAGTCCGACGATATTCAATCCCCTTGCAAGATCCATCGTGTAGGAAACCAGCTTTTGTTTCACACTCTCACTTAGACTTTGCGGAGGATAAACACCGATTGAATCCCCGGAATGGACTCCGGCTCTCTCAATATGCTCCATGATTCCAGGGATCAGCACTGTTTCGCCATCAGAAATCGCATCCACCTCTACCTCTTTGCCTGTCAGGTAACGGTCGATCAATACAGGATATTCCGGATTGATTTTTACAGCGTTCTTCATGTAATGCAGCAGCTCTGCTCCTTTGTAGACAATTTCCATTGCTCTGCCGCCGAGCACATAGGATGGGCGGACAAGCACCGGATAGCCAATTTCAGCAGCGATTTCCGCTGCTTCTTCAACAGACATTGCCGTTTTCCCCTTTGGCAGAGGGATGTTAAGGTCTGCAAGTGCATATTCAAATTTATCACGGTCCTCGGCACGATCAAGATCCTCAAGGCTCGTTCCAAGTATCTTTACGCCTCGCTCTACAAGCTTTGAAGCTAGATTGATAGCTGTTTGCCCGCCAAATTGGACAACCGCCCCGATTGGATTTTCCAGGTTGATGATATTCATAACATCCTCGATTGTCAGCGGTTCGAAATACAATTTATCCGAGATGCTGAAATCAGTGGATACTGTTTCCGGATTGTTATTTACAATGATCGCTTCGTAGCCGGCTTCCTTAATAGCTTTTACAGAATGGACAGTCGCATAGTCGAACTCGATGCCCTGGCCAATGCGAATCGGGCCAGACCCAAGAACAATTACGCTAGGTTTGTCGGTCACTGAAGACTCATTTTCTTCCTCGTATGTGCTATAAAAATATGGTGTTTCAGACTCGAATTCCGCAGCACAAGTATCTACCATTTTAAAGACAGGAATCAGTTCATTCTCCAAACGCCACTGATAAACTTCTTTTTCGTCTACTTCCCAAAGCTGGGAGATAACTTTATCTGAAAAACCTTTCTGTTTTGCTGTTCTGGCTGACTCAAGATTGAACCGATTTTGAGTAATTACCTGCTCAAAAGCTATTAATCTTTCTAATTTATGAAGGAAGAACAGGTCAATTTTGCTCCAGCTGTGCAAGGTTTCAATCGATATTCCTCTTCTGATTGCCTCTGCAAGGTAAAATAATCTTTCATCCCCAGCTTTGCGGATTCTTTTTTCCAGCAGTTCATCATTAATGTCGCTGCTATTTTTCAAAGAAAGATGGGTGACATCCGCTTCGAGGGATCGAATTGCCTTTAAAAGGGATTCTTCGAAATTACGGCCGATCGCCATAACTTCCCCAGTGGCTTTCATCTGCGTACCTAGTGTACGATTGGCAGACTCGAATTTATCAAATGGCCAGCGCGGGATTTTTGTGACCACATAGTCAAGCGCCGGCTCAAAGCAAGCGTAGGTTTTACCTGTAACCGGGTTCAGCATTTCATCCAGTGTCAACCCTACCGCGATTTTTGCCGCAAGCTTTGCGATTGGATAGCCAGTTGCTTTTGATGCAAGTGCTGATGACCGGCTGACGCGCGGATTCACTTCAATGACATAATAATTGAAGCTGTCTGGGTCGAGTGCCAGCTGGACGTTACAGCCCCCCTCAATTTTGAGGGCCCTAATGATTTTCAGGCTCGCATTACGCAGCAGCTGGTATTCCCGGTCACTTAACGTTTGGCTCGGCGCAACGACAATGGAGTCTCCTGTATGGACTCCGACAGGGTCAAAGTTCTCCATATTGCAGACAACAATGGCATTGTCATTGCTGTCGCGCATCACTTCATACTCAATTTCCTTGAATCCGGCAATGCTTTTTTCTAATAAACATTGACCTACTGGACTGTTCTTAATACCGCTAGTGACAATTTCAATCAATTCTTTTTCGTTGCTGCAGATTCCACCGCCAGTTCCGCCCATAGTGAACGCAGGGCGGACAATGACCGGATATCCGATTTTTTCTACAAAAGCATATGCCTCTTCAAGGTTATGGATGATGTCACTGTCAGGGACAGGCTGGCCTAACTCATTCATCAGGTTTCTGAATAGCTCTCTGTCCTCGGCCTGGTTGATCGCTTCAAGCTTTGTACCAAGTATTTCAACACCGCATTCTTCAAGCACTCCTGCCTTTGCCAGTTCAACCGCCAGATTCAGTCCAGTCTGCCCACCCAATGTTGGCAGGATGGCATCAGGGCGTTCCTTGCGGATGATTCTCGACACAAACTCGAGAGTAAGCGGCTCGATGTATACAACATCGGCAATCTCAGTATCAGTCATAATTGTCGCTGGATTGGAATTGACGAGGATGACCTTATATCCTTCTTCTCTCAAAGCGATGCACGCCTGAGTTCCTGCATAATCAAATTCTGCAGCCTGACCGATGATGATTGGTCCTGACCCGATTACTAAAATACTGTTTACATCTTTACGCTTTGGCATTTGCGACAGCCTCCCTTTTCTCTGCTTCTACGATGTCTAAAAATTGATTGAATAATCCGTTTGCATCTTCCGGTCCTGGGGATGCTTCTGGATGGTACTGAACCGTAAATGCCGCAGCATTTTTATGCGTTAGGCCTTCTATCGTTCCATCATTCAGGGCAATATGTGTCACTTTAAGCTCTGTCCCTAAAATTGAATCTTCTTTAACGGTATAGCCATGGTTCTGTGATGTCAGGGCAACTTTTCCGGTACTTAAATCTTTGACTGGGTGGTTTGATCCGCGATGACCGAATTTCATTTTTTCCGTGTCAGCTCCGCATGCCAGCGCGAATAGCTGATGACCCAGGCATATTCCGAACAGCGGTACTCTGCCAATCAAGCCCTTGATCATTTCGATTGCTTCTGGAACATCCTTGGGATCCCCAGGTCCATTAGAGAGCATGATGCCATCCGGACTTAGACTAAGAATTTCCTCAGCGGTTGTATTGTACGGAACGACAATCACATCACAATTCCGATCATTCAATTCTCTTAAAATGCCGTGCTTCAGGCCGAAGTCAACCAGGACAATTCGGTGCCCGCGGCCTGGGCTTGGATATGGAGTTTTTGTTGATACTTGCTTTACTTGATCGTTTGGAAGTGTCTTGCCTCTTAGTGATGCAATAATTTCTTCACGATTTTCTTCTATTCCACAAATCGTACCCTTTAATGTACCGTGCTGACGGATGATTTTTGTCAGTTTCCTTGTATCTATACCTGCGATTCCAGGGATATTTTTCATTTTCAGGTACGTATCGAGCGGCAATTCGGATCTCCAGTTTGAAGGGAATTCAGCATTTTCTTTTACTACGAGTCCGTGGACAGCCGGACTGATCGACTCAAAGTCGTCACGGTTAATTCCGTAATTTCCAATCAACGGGTACGTAAGGGTAACAATCTGTCCGCAGTAAGATGGATCTGACAGGATTTCCTGATAACCAGTCATGCCAGTGTTAAAAACAACCTCGCCTGCAGTCGATGCTTCACTCCCGAATCCTTCTCCAATAAATATCGTGCCATCCTCTAATATCAGCTGTTTCTTCATGCTGTCACACATCCTTTATCCCAGACTATTTTTCCTTCGGCAATCGTTAAAGTTGGCCATCCCTTACAGCTCCAGCCAGCAAATGGTGTGTTTTTTCCTTTTGATAAAAATTCATCTGGATTGATTTCTCTTGTTTCTTCAAGGTCAATCAATACTAAGTCCGCAGCAGCCCCGACCTTTATTTCACCGTAAGGCAGCCCGAAAGCAGCTGCAGGTTTTACCGTCAAAAAGTCGATTAGCTGTTTTAATGTAATGATCTTTGTTTCCACTAAGTGTGTATACAAGAGCGGGAATGCTGTTTCCAGTCCGACGATTCCGAACGGTGCCAGCTCCATGCCTTCTGCTTTCTCCTCGCTCGTATGCGGTGCATGGTCAGTGGCGATAAAATCAATCGTGCCATCGAGTAAGCCTTCAATTAATGCTTCATGGTCCGCCTTGCTTCTCAAAGGAGGATTCATTTTAAAATTAGCGTCGTTACCCGTAATATCTTCCTCATTTAAAAGCAAATGATGTGGCGTGACCTCCGCAGTGACTTTAATGCCATATCTCTTGGCATCTCTTACTGCTCTGACAGATTCCTTTGTGCTAATATGGCATACGTGGTAGTGGCATCCTGCTTTTTCAGCAAGCAGGATATCCCTTGCGATATGTACAGACTCACAAACCGAAGGAATTCCGTTGATTCCAAGCTCTGCAGATTTCTTCCCTTCGTGGAGCGAGCCTTTGTTTATTAATGTATTGTCTTCACAGTGCGCAACGATTGCCATGTCCAGCTTCGCTGCCTTTTTCATTGCCTCCAGCATCATTCCTGCTGACTGCACTCCTACTCCATCATCCGTTAAGGCGAATGCACCCGCGGCCTTCAATTCAGCAAAGTTAGTAAGTTCCTGTCCCAGTTCTCTTACCGTAATCGATGCATATGGCAGGACTCTGACTGAAGCTGTTTCCTTGATTTTTTCCTGCAGCCACTCCAGCTGGGCTTTTGAATCGGGAACGGGCCTTGTGTTTGGCATTGCAGCCAAAGTGGTGAACCCACCTTTTGCAGCAGAAAGCGTACCTGTAGCGATTGTTTCTTTCTTTTCGCCGCCCGGCTCTCTCAAATGGACGTGAAGATCGACAAATCCTGGTGCTATGAGCTTTCCTTCAGCATTGATAATCTGGTTGGCATTGGTTGTCAGGTTAACACCTATATGTGCTATTTTCCCGTCCTTTATTAAGATATCTATTGCTTCAAATCCGGTTTCAGTAAGCAATTTGCCATTTTTGATTAACATCGACATGTACGTTTCCCCCGTTCCTATTTTCGAGTGCTCGTTTTAAGACAGCCATTCTTACATAGACACCATTTTCCATTTGCTTAAAAATCCTTGATTTTTTGCTTTCAACCAATTCATCAGCGATTTCTACTCCGCGATTGACTGGAGCTGGATGAAGGATGATGCTTTCAGGCTTCATCTGTTTTTCTCTTTCAATCGTTAAACCGAACCTTTTATGGTAAGCTTCTTTTTCAAAAAGAACCATGCCATCATGTCGTTCATGCTGGACGCGAAGAAGCATTACTGCGTCTGCTTTCTGGATTGCCTCATCTGTCTCCATATAACTGCAGCCAGCAGGAAGCTCTCTTCCTACCCATTCTTCCGGTCCTGAAAAAATCACTTTGGCCCCCAGTCTTACAAGCGCATCAGCATTTGACCTTGCGACACGGCTGTGAAGAATATCGCCGATAATCGCCACCTTAAGGCCCGTGAACTTTCCAAACTCCTGCTGGATCGTCATTAAATCAAGCAATGATTGGGTTGGATGATGCCCTCTTCCGTCCCCGGCATTAATTATTGAAATGGAGATGCCCTTTTCCAGCTCATTGAAATAATTGTCTGCGCTATGCCTGATAACCAGGGCATCCAGGCCAATTGCTTCGAGCGTCCGGACCGTGTCATATAGTGTTTCACCCTTAAGGACACTTGACGTTTGAACCTCAAATGGTATCACTTCTAGACCAAGCTTCCGTTCTGCCATTTCGAAGCTCGATTTTGTCCTCGTGCTTGGCTCGAAAAACAAATTGCTGATAAATGTTTTCTCTCTTGGCTGCCATGCTCGCCCCTTTGAAAATTCACTCGCTGACATTAAGATGTCCTGGATCTCTTTTGTACTCAACTGTGAGGTGGTTAGCAGGTCTTTTTTCATTTTTAAAATCCTCCCGTTCAGCATTAACTCCCATAAAAAAACACCCTGTCATTTAGACAGGGTGTTTTGCATGAACTTGCCGGCATAAAACCAGTTAGAATTGGTTTTATGTGTAGTCGAATAAGCCGGTTCGCTCATAACACCCTTCTAAGCCTCTCTGGACTTTTTTAAAAGGCGATACTATGCTACATCGTTCTTTTTCTCAGTTTTTTTTTCCGCTTCAATTTCAAACATATCTTCTTCAATTTCCGGGCGGCCTGGCAGGATGATGTTCAACACTACTCCAATGATCGCTGCCAGCGCCATACCCTGGATTTGGAATTGCTCTGATACCTTTATGAATGCTCCGCCGATTCCGATAACAAGAATGACGGAAGAGATGATCAAGTTTCTCGTATTTCCAAAATCAATTTTGCTGTCGACCAGCATCCTTAGTCCAGATGAAGCGATGATTCCGAAAAGCAGGATGGATACGCCACCCATCACTGGTGTCGGGATTGAGCTGATTAGAGCCGTAATTTTACCGATGAATCCGAAAACAGTTGCGATAATCGCTGCTCCTAGCAGCACATAGACACTGTACACTCTTGTGATTGCCAGCACACCGATATTTTCACCATATGTTGTTTTTGGCGGTCCGCCGATCAATCCTGAGATCATTGTCGCCATTCCGTCTCCAAGAATGGAGCGGTGCAGGCCTGGTTCTTTGATATAGTCACGGCCGACTACCTTGCTTAGGACAAGCTGGTGGCCAATGTGTTCAGATAAAGTTACGATTGCTACAGGTACCATCAGGAGGATGATATCCAGGTTGATGCTTACTTTGTAATCTACAAACGGGAAGATGAAGTCAGGCATTTCAAACCAGCCAGCTTTTTGTACGATTGAGAAATCTACGATACCAATTGCTAGTGAGTAGACATAACCAACGATGATCCCTGCAAGGATTGGAACCATGCTCAGCATTCCTTTTGCGTATATTGAGAATATGATGGTTGCCGCAAGCGTTACAAGAGCAGCTGAAAAATGAAGCAGGCTGTATTCTGTTGTTCCAGGAGCGTTCATTGCCATGTTTACTGCTGTACCCGCTAGTGCAAGGCCAATGACGATGATGACTGGACCGACTACAACTGGCGGCAGTAATCGCATGATCCAGCGGTAGCCTGCCTTTTTGATTATCAAGGCAACGATTCCGTAAACAAGACCCGCAAGGAAGGTTCCAACCATCGCCGAGCCTGGTCCGCCACTTGCTTTCGCTGCGATGATCGGCGCGATAAAAGCGAATGAAGAGCCAAGGTAAGCTGGGACTTGGAACTTGGTGATAATCAGGAAGGCGATTGTTCCAAGTCCGCTTGAAATCAAGGCGATTGCCGGGCTTAAACCGACTAGATAAGGTACAAGGATTGTGGCGCCAAACATGGCGAATAAGTGCTGAAGGCTTAGTGTGAACCATTGAATGGGTGCTGGTCTGTCTTGGATATCGAGTATTGGTTTGTTCATTGTTATTTCCCCTCTCATTTAAAACACTTTTCAAACAAAAAAACCTCTTTGCCAGAAGGTGCAAAGAGGGTATGGGTAAGAAACCCGCACAAAGCTAACAGCCTGTGCTCCCCCTTTTCAGCCTCTCTGGACTGTATTAAAAGGGCACTATTTATTTTTCGTAAATGCTTACGCGTTCTTCTTCATCCACTTCCAGCAGTTCGACAACGATTTTTTCTGAGCTGGAAGTCGGAATGTTTTTTCCAACAAAGTCTGCTCTGATCGGCAGTTCCCTATGTCCTCGGTCCACAAGCACCGCAAGCTGGATTGTTGCAGGGCGGCCAATGTCGATCAATGCATCCATTGCAGCGCGGACTGTCCTGCCTGTATACAGTACATCATCCACAAGAATAACCTTCTTATTCCCAATTTCAACCGGGATGTCAGAACCTCTTACTTCTGGTTCAAGGTCATTTGTCTTTTTCGTCAGGTCATCGCGATAAAGCGTGATGTCCAGTTCTCCGACCGGCATTTCTGCTCCTTCAATCTCGCGGATTCTATCTGCCAGCCTTTTCGCAATATAAATCCCTCTAGTGCGAATACCAACAAGGACACAATCTTCAATTCCCTTGTTCCTTTCAATGATCTCATGGGCTATTCTCGTTAGTGCTCTTCTTATTCCCTGATTGTCCAACACAACTGCTTTTTCAGTCATTTGTTTTCACTCCTTCTCTCTTTACGATTGAAAACGGATCTAAAAACCAAAAACCCTCCTGCCTGAACAGGCAAGAGGGTAAACGACGTTGTAAGTATGCAGCAGAACATACAATGATGCCTGTTGCAAATCCGTTTCCTTCTCAGCCTCACGGGACTGTCTTTTAAAGGACTTATTAAACTATAGTCATCTTAAGATACTTGTAGAACTTTGTCAATGATTTTCTCTTATATCATTTAAAAGCTCTTCGAAATAAGCTGGCAGCGGGGCCTCAAATTCGATGTACTCACCGGTTCTTGGGTGATTAAAGCCAAGGAGTCCAGCATGAAGAGCCTGTCCCCCGATATCAAGAGTCTTTTTCGGTCCGTATTTTGGGTCTCCAGCAAGCGGATATCCAATATATTTCATATGGACGCGGATTTGGTGCGTACGGCCAGTCTCAAGCTGGCATTCCACAAACGTGAAATCGTTGAAACGCTCAAGTACATTAAAATGAGTAACGGCATGCTTACCATTATCAACAACCGTCATACTTTGGCGGTCTTTCGTATCCCGTCCAAGCGGAGCGTCGATCGTGCCAAAATCATGCTGTATGTTACCATGTACGAGTGCCTTGTATTTTCTGGTTACAGTCTTGGCAACAAGCTGGTTCACGAGGCTTTCATGAGCTAAATCATTTTTGGCAACCATAAGCAAACCTGAAGTATCTTTATCAATTCTGTGGACAATACCCGGACGGAGGACGCCATTAATCCCAGATAAATCCTTGCAGTGTGCCATCAGGCCGTTAACTAGTGTTCCTGTCAAATGCCCTGGAGCAGGGTGAACGACCATTCCCTTAGGTTTGTTCACAACAAGGACATCTTGATCCTCATAAAAAATCTCTAGATTCATTTCTTCCGGTACGACATCCAACGCTTCTGGTTCAGGAATGCTGATTACAAGCCTGTCTTCAAAGCTGCATTTATAATTTGTTTTTACCGGAGCACCGTTAACAAGGACATTGCCATCCTTGATCCATTGCTGCACCTGGCTTCTTGACCATTCAGGATCAAGTGTTGATACAACTTTATCTATTCTGTCACCAGCCTGGATATCACTGATGATGTGTTCCATTTTCTCCATATGCTTTTCTTTTCGCCTCTCTCTCTTCCCTGATCATATCAATCATCAGCAAACCTACGCCAATAACAAGTGCAGAATCAGCTATATTGAAAATAGGGAAATCGTACCCGAAAATATAGGTATTGATAAAATCAACAACTTCTTTTCGGAACAGCCTGTCTAGAAAGTTCCCAATCGCTCCCCCCAGCATGAAGCCAAGCGAAACACCAAGCAAGATCTTTCCTTTAGCCGCTTTCTGAATATAAATGACAAGGCCAACAATTACAACGATGGTTATAACATAAAAAAACCACATTTGCCCCTGCAGGATTCCCCATGCTGCACCACGATTGCGGTGAGAGGTGATGTAAAAAAAGTTTTCAATAACCTGGATGCTATCACCAAGTTCCATGTTTTTAACGATCATCCATTTTGTCAGCTGGTCAAGCACAATAACAAAAAGTGCAATTATGTAATAAAACACAAAGGTAACCTCCACATTCACAGCAATTCATTTACCTTTGCATTTTAGCACATATAAGACAAAAACGACAGATATTCTCTAGGACTGGTCATGATTATGGGTGTTAACTAATCCTAAATTCACATTTATTAGAGCTACAGTACGAAACCATCCTCATATATGGAGGCGGATGTTTTTAAGAATATAGCGGCTTGCGGCAATATTGTTCCAACTGGGCAATTTCATATGAAGATTTTGCTGTTGGTATACTTTGCAAAATCTCTGGTGGCAAAATCTCACCGGATATCTCACATTTTCCATACTCACCATTTTCAATTTTCTGGAGCGCCGAATCGATATCATCAAGTTCAGCATTGATATACTGCAAGATCCTTTCATTGGTGTTATCAGAATTCAGGTACGCTAACAGTTCTGTTTTCGTTTCACGGAGTTCATTGTAAATGTAATCAAGATTACCTTCCATATATCTGCCCCCGTTCCTGTTTACAGCTATTATTTCCCCACGCATAATGCTGACTCAGAAAAACTTTTTACATGTACTGCAGGAATTCCCGAAGGTGGAAGATATTTGTTTGTTCAAGGTTTTATAAAAATTGGCGAGTGTTTTGACTTAGGGTTTTATGCCTTTTTTTGTGAGTTGGTTTAGTTTTTATTTACCTTTTTCATTTAGAGATACCATTTCTGACGGCTTTGTTTAACTTGTCTGTTGATTTCCGCTCCAGGCACTCGCTTTCCCGCTGGAGTCGAGTGCCCTCCACTCCAAAGAACAGGGGCAAAAAAAAAATCAACATTGACCTCTAACAAAGCCTTTCTGACAATGGCAAGACCTCTTTATTTACCCTAATCCACATGCGTGTCAATTCGCGTGAAATAAAGACATTCGTAAAAAAAAAATCCGGGCAAGCCCGGAGTTTTAGTCATTCTAATAATTTTCTTTTACTACAGCTGCACATCGTGGGCATAGTGTTGGATGATCCTCAACCTGGCCTACTTCAGGAGTGACAACCCAGCATCTTTCACATGTTTCACCTTCAGCTTTAGTTACAGCGATAGCTGCATTTTCAAGCTTAATTGCGTTCTCGGGTGCTTGGTCGTAGCTGCCTGCCACTTCAAAACCTGAAACGATGAATAGCTGGCTCAGATTTTCAGAAATGGAGTCTAGAAGCTCTTTAGTGTTGTCATTTACATATAAAGAAACCTTTGCTGTCAATGACTTGCCGATTACTTTTTCATTCCTTGCTTCTTCAAGTGCCTTGAGGACATCATCACGAAGCTTCATGAATGAATTCCACTTTGTTTCAAGTGCCTCTGCATTCGGAATTTCTTTATATTCTGGCATATCGGTCAGTTGGACGCTTTCTTCCTTGGCAGAAGGAATGAATGCCCAAACCTCATCCGCTGTATGCGAAAGAATTGGTGCAGTCAGCTTAACCAGTGCAAGCAAGCTCTCGTGCAATACAGTCTGGATTGCGCGTCGCTCAGTGTTATCAGCGGCTTCAATGTAAAGTACATCCTTAGCGAAATCCAAATAGAAAGCACTTAAGTCTAGTGTACAGAAATTGTTCACCGCATGGTAAACGCCTGCAAACTCATAGTTATCATAAGCATTCCGTACATATTTAATTAATTTATTAAGCTTAACCAGCATAAACTGGTCCACTTCGCGAAGCTGCTCAAACGGAACCGCATCTGTTTCAGGGTTGAAATCAGACAAATTGCCAAGCAAGAATCTGAAAGTATTCCGGATTTTTCTGTACACTTCAGCAACCTGTTTAAGGATTGCATCAGATACACGAACGTCTGACTGATAGTCTACAGAAGCAACCCATAAGCGAAGAATATCTGCACCAAGCTGGTTCATGACCTTTGCAGGCACTACGACGTTTCCGATGGATTTACTCATTTTGCGTCCTTCGCCATCAAGAGCAAAACCATGGCTCAAGACTCCCTTGTATGGCGCCTTGCCAGTTACCGCTACAGCTGTGGAAAGTGATGAATTAAACCAGCCGCGATATTGGTCAGAGCCTTCAAGATAAAGGTCTGCCGGACGCTGGAGGTCATCTCGCTCTAAAAGCACTGCCTGATGTGAAGAACCGGAATCAAACCAAACATCCATGATGTCTGTTTCCTTTGTGAAAGTTCCGTTAGGGCTTCCAGGATGGCTGAATCCTGCAGGCAAGAGGTCCTTTGCATCCTTTTCAAACCAGATATTCGATCCTTGCTCACGGAAAAGATTCGAGACATGGTCGATCGTTTCGTCCGTGATGATCGCTTCACCATTTTCTGCATAGAAAACAGGAATTGGTACACCCCATGCACGTTGTCTTGAGATACACCAGTCACCGCGGTCGCGGACCATATTGAATAATCTTGTCTCTCCCCATGCTGGAACCCATTTCGTTTCCTCAACAGCCTGAAGCAGTTCATTGCGGAAATCTTTGATGGAAGCGAACCACTGAGCTGTCGCACGGAAGATTACTGGCTTTTTCGTTCTCCAGTCATGCGGATAAGAGTGTTTGATAAAAGAAAGTTTTAGCAACGCGCCAACTTCTTCAAGCTTTTCTGTGATTGGCTTGTTCGCTTCATCATAAAATAATCCTTCGAAGCCTTCAGCTTCAGCAGTCATAACACCCTTATCATCTACAGGGCATAGAACCTCTAGACCATACTTTTGACCAACATAGAAGTCATCCTCCCCGTGGCCTGGAGCAGTGTGTACGCATCCCGTACCAGCATCTGTCGTGACGTGCTCACCAAGCATAACGAGTGAGTCTCGATCATATAAAGGATGGCTTGCAAGAATGCCTTCAAGCTCTTTACCGGCAACCTTTTTAACGATTACTGGGTTTTCCCAGCCTATTTCATTCGAAACTGCTTCAAGCAATGCTTCAGCAACAAGGAACTTTCTTTCGTTTGCTTCAACTACAACGTATGAAAGTTCTGGGTGGACAGAAATTCCCAGGTTTGCTGGAATTGTCCATGGTGTTGTTGTCCAGATGACAATTTCCGTCTCCTGGTCAAGAACACCCTTTCCATCCTTTACTTTAAAGCCAACATAGATGGATGCAGAACGCTTATCCTGGTACTCGATTTCAGCTTCAGCCAAAGCAGATTCACTAGAAGGTGACCAGTAAACAGGTTTCTTGCCTTTATAGATATAGCCTTTTTTTGCCATCTCACCGAAGACCTTGATCTGTTGTGCTTCATATTCAGGCTTTAATGTGATGTATGGATTTTCCCAGTCGCCCCTTACACCAAGGCGCTTAAATTGCTCGCGCTGGTTGTCGACCTGCTGGTAGGCATACTCTTCACAGAGCTTCCTGAATTCAGCGACAGTCATTTCTTTACGCTTTACACCTTTGTTGGTAAGCGCCTGTTCAATTGGTAAACCATGTGTATCCCATCCAGGTACATATGGTGAACAAAAACCGCTCATTGACTTGTAACGTACGATGAAATCTTTAAGAATTTTATTCAATGCATGGCCCATATGGATGTCTCCGTTTGCGTACGGAGGGCCATCATGCAGGATGAACAGCGGACGGTCTGCGGTGTGTTTCTGCACTTTTTCGTAAATATTCATTTCTTCCCATTTTGCCTGGATTTCCGGTTCCCTGTTCGGAAGGTTTCCGCGCATTGGAAATTCGGTCTTCGGCATAAGCAAAGTATCTTTGTACTCCATTAAATTAATCCTCCCTATTCTTTACCCTGGCAATCATGATAGCGATGTTTAAGGAAAATAAAAAAACCTCCTCATCCCTGAAAAGGGACGAGAAGGTTTATTCCCGCGGTACCACCCTAAATAGACAAGAATGAATCATTCTGTCCTCTTAGCATTCTTAACGCGAATGTCACGCCTGCGCTTACTTATTCAAATCGAATGTTCAGCTCGGAACTAAAGGGTGATTTTCAGGCTACTCGCTCGCAATGGGCTTCCACCTTCCCCATTTCGCTTTTAGCAAGCATTTGAACAGCCATACTGTCCCTATCATCGTTTCTTTCATGTATTGCACTTTGTTATGAAATTATATGCGAAATGACCCGCTTGCGTCAAGCCAGTGAATCTTCTTCTTCTCTCTGTGCAGTCTTTAATTCAGTTGAATCAAGTTCGTATTCCAGCAAGTGGTCCCAGTCATCTGTGTTCAGCATATCAAGCTGCGCTTCGATCAACATCTTGAACCTGGTCCGGAATACCTTTGACTGCTTCTTCAATTCCTCAATTTCCAAGGCGATTTTACGTGCTTTGGATAGTGATTCATTGATGATCCTGTCAGCATTCTTTTCTGCTTCCTTAATGATCAGCTTTGCCTCTTTTTGCGCGTTGCGGCGAACTTCTTCTCCGGCTTCCTGGGCAATTACGATTGATTTATTGAGGGTTTCTTCAATATTCGTAAAATGGCCAAGCCTGGAATTCATTTCGTTGAGCCTTTCTTCAAGCTCTTTTTTCTCACGGATAATTAGCTCATAGTCCTTGATGACCTGATCAAGAAACTCATTTACTTCATCTTCATCATACCCGCGAAAACCCTTGTTGAATTCTTTGTTGTGTATATCTAACGGCGTTAAAGGCATGACGCCACCTCCCATTAAGTTATAATCCTATATGTACTTAAAGCTATGATTCGACAAAAAAACTAAATATCCTTCTTCTATTACTATATAATTATTTTTTCCTTCCGGCAATAACTCGATATTTATCTTTTTTCGTTTTGCCTTCTATACTGATAATTTTCGCACGGCCAAATCCGCGCGCAGATAGGATGTCGCCTTCACCACATTCAAAGGCCGTGTTTTCAATAGCCGTCCAGTTGACTTTCACATGGCCATGCTGGATCAGCATCTGGGATTTTTGCCTCGAAAGATTAAAGAGCGATGACATGACTGTGTCTAGCCTTAAGGAAGATACTGTTTCGTTCATTTCATTCCATTCGTCATCAATTGCCACTGCCTGCTCGAGCGGAAGCTCAGTCAGGTTGATTGATGCCCTTCCAATCGACTCAAGCTGCAGACGTATGTATTCAGCTATTTCTGTAGCGGCAAAAAATTGAACATTTTCACCTTCAATCAGGATATCGCCAAATTTCCCCCGCTTAAGGCCAAGAGACATTAAGCTTCCAAGCACCTGCCTATGTTCTATGTTTATGAATTTCTTTGCATATTCGATTCCAAAAAGCTTTACTTGAAAATCCGCGCTCTGGACTTCCAAATATTCTGGAAAAAGTAAAGCCCGCTTTCTTTCCGCGCATGCCGCTCCGCCAAAAAGCTCCCATTTCACCTCAGGATGCTTACCGATTATTGTAGCCAGGATCTGCTGTTCCCTAGGATCTAAAAAATCGGTCAGCTTAGGAGCATAACTCTGTTCCACATATTCTTTCCAGTTGATCACCTGGTCGATAAATTCCCGCTCTTCCGGACGGAAATGCTGGTATATATTCATTTCGATCTCCTTTTATATCAATAACATAAAGTTGCACTTACAATGGCTCCTGTCACATAACTGATGAATTTTGGCCACCCGTATTGTTATCAAAAACAGCTTAATAGAAAATAAACAGGGTCTGATTCAGACCCTGTAATAATGGTTACTATAAAAAAATTCGCAATCACAACCAGTTGTTAAAACCAATTTGCAAGCTGATATAAACCAGAAACTGCAAACTTTAAAACAAGGAATGCTACAATCGGAGAAATATCGATCATCCCGATTGAAGGGACAATCCTGCGAAACGGCTCAAGAAATGGCTCACAAATTCGGGCTAAAAACTGGCCAATCGCAGTCTCTCTTGCATTAGGGAACCATGACATGAAAATATAGATAATCAATGCCCACTGGTAAAGACTTATTAATTGAGCTACAATACCAACTACTACATCCATTTATTCCTACCACCTCGACTCTTGAATATCCCGCTCCTGCATCAGTTCAGAAATATTCCCTGTCACTTCCACATTATCCGGGGTACATAAAAAGATATTCATGCCAATACGCTGAATATCACCGCTGATCGCATAGACTGTTCCGCTAAGGAAATCCACAATCCGCTTAGCCTGATCGTGGTCAATCCGCTGAAGGTTAACAACTACGGCTCGGCGATTTTTCAGGTGATCAGCGATTTCCTGAGCCTCTGCATACATCCTAGGCTCCATCAGGATTACTTTAGATGATTTTTGTACACTCTGGAGGCTTACAACATTCTGCTTTTGCTGAGCCGGCTGCTTGCTTGGCTTAAATGGCTCAGCTTCCTCTTCGAGCATTTCCTCATCATTATAGTCATATTCATCTTCCAGGAAAAAAAATGTCTTAATTTTTGATTTTAAGCTCATATTATTGCACCTCCGATTCGTTACCTACCAGCGCAGTGCCGATGCGGACCATGGTAGAACCTTCTTCAACTGCGATTTGAAAATCATTTGACATTCCCATTGACAGCTCAGTGCAAGGAGCATAATCAAGGTTTAGACCCTGGATTTCTCCCTGAAGCTTTTTAAGTGTTTTAAAACACTCTCTGATAACTAGCTCGTCCTTTGTATTAGGAGCCATTGTCATTAATCCACTAACAATGATGTTTGGGTAATCTTTCATTTCAGAGATGAATCCCGCTACCTCCTCAGGCTTTAATCCGTGCTTGCTTTCCTCTCCAGATGCATTGACCTGAATCAGGCAATTTATTTTAGCGCTAGCACGCTTATCAATTTCCATTGCAAGCGACTGTCTGTCAAGCGAGTGGATATATGTAACATGTTCAATAATATTCTTTACTTTTCTGGTCTGCAGCGTACCGATAAAATGCCAGACGGGCTTGTCCTTTAGAAGGCTAATCTTTTCAAGGAGTCCCTCATCACGGTTTTCACCTAAATTGACAACACCAGCTTCAATGGCTTCCTGAGCCCGTTCCGCCGATACGTATTTAGTGACCGCGATTAACTTCACATCTTCCGGACTGCGATTGGCCTTTTGACAGGCTTCTGCTATTTGACTCTGGATAACCTCCAGATTTTTAGATACTTTCATTTATGGACGGCTATCCTCCTTCCACCCTATGTAGGCAATCATTCTGCCCGCATTGCCCTTATCCCGCCTGTGAGAATAAAAATGCTCACTGTGGCAGCTTGTGCAATAATCGGTGACAAATAAATTTTCACTTTTTACGCCGGCTTTTAATAGGATCTGCCGGTTGACTTCCTTTAGGTCGAGAGAATATTGCCCTTCACTTACTTGATTATATGGTAAATTTTCGACACCTTCTAGTACATTTTTTACTAAAAGAATCACTCTCTCATCAACAATATAACATTTTTTGCATATTGATGGGCCAATTACTGCAGAAATTTTTTCTAAATTTGCCCCATTTTGCTGAAATTTGCTAATCATCTCAGCTCCAATACCGTTGACCGTGCCTTTCCAGCCAGCATGGGCCACACCAATCAGTCTCTTATCCGGCTCGATAAAATAAAGCGGGACACAGTCAGCATAGCAAAGTGTAAGCAAAATACCTGCCTCATTTGTTAAAAAACCATCTGTTCCAGAAAAAGAGGTAGCATAGTCATCAGAGCCTCTTCCTTGATCGTTTTTGGAGATTTTTTCGATGTGAATTTCATGGGTTTGCTCCGCGCCAACCCAGCTTTCAAGTGGAAAGTAAATCTTATTCGCCAGCAGGAGGCGGTTCTGACATACAGCATCCTTCTGATCTCCAACATGAAACCCAAAGTTCAATCCAGAGAAAGCCTGCTCACTGACACCGCCATTTTTCGTCGTAAAACCAACTTCAAGGCCGGGATAACGGTCCATCCACTCTTTAATGGAAAAGTATTCTTTATTGGTTAAGATGAATGGTTCCATTTTTTCATACCTCTCGCTGTTTTTGTCTAGTTTATCATAACAAGGCTGTAACACAACAGTGATACGGCTATTGTCCCCCTCCATCATGTTCAATGTATTCTCCGCTGTCCCTGTAGCGGACAAGTATAACGTCTTCTCCGATTTTAAGAATGTTCTTCCACGGAATGATGACCTCATCTTCTTTACCAAAAAAACCTAGGACTTTACCAGAACTTCCAATGACCACTGCTTCAATTTTCCCTGTATTTAAATTGATTTCGAAATCCTCAATATTCCCAAGTCTTTTTCCATCAGAAACATTAACGACATCTTTCACCTGGAATTCAGTTACCTTAACCATTCAGATCCCCCCGGATTTCGTCTTAACATTCATGTCTGTTTTCGTTTACTTTGTTGCTTTAAATAAGTTAATTTCCACTCCAGGATGCTCGCTTTCCACGGGGCGGGCGGTGAGCCTCGTCGGCGCTATAGCGCCTGTGGGTCTCACCTGTCCCGCCGCTCCCGCAGGAGTCTCCCATATCCGATCCAACCAACTTATTTATCAATGTTTTGCTTTCAAACAATCCATTTAAAACAGCAACCTTTTAGAAAATAACATTTATCAAAATGAAAGTATCGCCGCCATCGATTTTACAATCCATCTTCTTCATCCTTCATTTTAAAAATTGAGCCTATATAAAATATATGAGGAGAAATAGGATGTATGATTTACGGGGGAAGCGCAGGCAAAATAAAAAGCTGCCGGGGAGGCAGCTTTAGCTTTGGATATTTTTATTCATTTGTTTAATTGCCGCCTTCTCAAGCCGGGAAACCTGGGCCTGTGAGATGCCGATTTCATCAGCAACCTCCATTTGCGTTTTCCCCTGGAAAAACCTTTTCCTTAAAATTAGTTTTTCCCTTTCGTTCAGGCGTCTCATTCCTTCTTTTAGCGCTATTTCTTCAATCCAATGGGTATCCTTGTTCCGCTCATCGCTTAACTGGTCCATCACAAAAATTGGATCTCCACCATCGTTATAGATTGGTTCAAAAAGAGAAACAGGATCTTGGATTGCATCTAACGCAAAAACAATTTCTTCATGGGGAACCTCAAGAACTTTTGCGATTTCTTCAGCAGTTGGCTCCCTTGATGCCTCACTCATCAGCCTTTCCCTTACCTGCAAAGCTTTATAGGCTATATCCCTTAACGAGCGTGATACTCTGATTGGGTTATTATCTCTTAAATACCTTCTGATTTCGCCTATTATCATCGGGACGGCATATGTTGAAAACTTTACATTCTGTCCCAAATCAAAATTATCAATGGATTTCATAAGGCCTATACATCCGACCTGAAACAGATCGTCGACAAACTCGCCCCGGTTGTTAAAACGCTGGATTACACTTAAAACAAGCCTTAGGTTCCCATTCACAAGTTTTTCTCTAGCTGTGATGTCACCGCTTTGCATTTCTCTAAACAGTTTTCTCATTTCCTCGTTTTTTAGAACGGGAAGCTTTGATGTATCAACACCGCAAATTTCAACTTTGTTTCGTGTCAATCTTTTCCCTCCTCACAGGAGCTGCTGTCAAAATTCAGTATCTCCGCAGGAAGGAAAAATATGCACTATTTACCGGGTGCCTGGCAGTCAAAAGGAAGAAACCACCAGAAAAACCGCAGATTATCAATGTTAAGCAAGAAAAAAATTTTTTTACGTCGAATGAAAAACCCTATATTGCTATACCATCTTATTGAATTCTTTTCGAAGACGCTTAATGATTCTTTTTTCCAGGCGTGAAATGTAAGACTGGGAGATGCCCAGCATATCAGCTACATCTTTTTGCGTCTTTTCTTCGCCGCTTCCAAGTCCGAACCGCAATTCCATGATTTGTTTTTCTCGGTCTGACAGCTGCTGGAGTGCTTTTACAAGCAATTTTTTATCAACATTCGATTCTAAGTCCTTCGTGATGATATCATCATCTGTTCCGAGAACATCTGAAAGAAGAAGTTCGTTCCCATCCCAGTCAATATTCAATGGCTCATCAAAAGACACTTCTGAACGCAGTTTATTGTTCCTGCGCAGATACATCAATATTTCATTCTCTATGCATCTAGATGCATACGTAGCGAGTTTGATTTTCTTTTCAGGATTGAAGGTGTTGACTGCTTTAATTAGACCAATCGTTCCAATACTGATTAAATCTTCAATGTTAATGCCAGTGTTTTCAAATTTCCTGGCAATGTAAACAACCAGCCGCAGATTTCTCTCGATCAGGATAGACCTCGCAGCTTTGTCCCCATTGGGAAGTTTGTTTAGGAGTACTTCTTCCTCTTCTTTCGTTAAAGGAGGTGGCAACGCTTCGCTTCCGCCGATATAGTATATTTCATCTGTTTTCAATCCAAGTTTTATTAATAGTTTATACCAGTAATAGGATAACCGAAGCCGTAAATTTTTCATTGATTGTCCTCCTTCTAAATTATGTATTTCTGAGTATAGTAATATTAACTTACCTTCACGGTTGAATCAGCCTTTGCCATACCTGCCATCATCTTCGGGTGAATGATACACTGGAAGCTGCCATCAGCAGACAGTTCCTGGGCGGTAAATGAAATCAGCCCCTTTTCTGCAATATAAATTTCATTGCCATTTGTGATTTTGATGCTCTCTGGATGAAAAGCTATGATTAATTGATGTTCTTGTCCAACCACCTTGCACGGAATTATTCTCATCTTATTTTCCAGCTCTTGAGAAAAATCCCCTTCCCCTGACAAAACACAATCAGGGTTCTCAGCAATCCTCCTGATATCCTTAGGCATCTGTTCCATTAATTTGACGATGGACAGGATCATCACCGGCATTTTAGAGATTGGATCATACAGCTGATTCCCGCTGTCTATCAAACCCCTGATATTAAATGACATTCCCATGAACTGGATCTCCACGTCAGCCAATGACTCATATTGAATCTTGGTCATTTCGAACTGTTCTATATTTCTCCTGGAAAAATGCCATGCCAGCGGGAACCCTAATAGTACAAACAGCCAGCTAATCGGATCGCCATAACCTTTTATATGATTCAGAGCCACATTCGAGGCGAGATCCATATCAAATTGGATAAAATAATGGACACCCGTCAGCGTCCCTCCGAGCAAAAAGGTCGTTACATAGAATGTCATTAAAGCCTTAAAGAAAAATCGCAATCTCTTGTACCCAAATACTGATAGCACCATAAAGATCGAAAAAAATAATTTTCCTGCAGGGTGCCCCGCTGCTGCATGTAACGGAGTAATAGACAATATAATGAGCAATGAACCAATGAACCCTCCAATTGCAACTCGCCAAAGCTTAACCTGCCTCTTCAGGATCAAGGCAGTCAAATACAGGAGGAATGCATCAAATAATAGATTCAGAGCCCAAATTACATCAAGATAGATCTTCACCTTGCCTCCCCCAGTCCAAAACCAAAAACATTTTTAAGGTGAATGTCCCTTCGCTGACTGCTCTATCATTCCGTTACGAAAAAGTATATCGTCATTGCTTCATGAAGTGTGTCACATTATGTATACAAAACAACAGAGATTTTCACTTTTACATTCGGATTTTGTCAATTTTCAGATTATTAACTTTTAAAGTAGATCACTACCTAACTAAGGAAAGAAAAACTTTTTTTTAAGGTTTTGTAGAAGAAATAAAAAAGACCCACTTTAACGCACCACCGCGCCGGGGGTCTGACCCCCGGCGCTTTAAAGCGAAAAAGGCACAGCCTGTTGGCTGTGCCTTTTTACAATATATCCTGACTATTAGCGTCTTCTGTTTCTGTTGCGAAGGAATGTTGGGATATCAAGAGCGTCTTCGCCTTGTGGTGAAGGGTTGCTTCTTGGTGCTTCCTGCTGGATTTCTTCACGCTTTGGCTGTTCACGCTTAATTGCACCGATCTGAGGCTTCTGCTGGCCACCAAAACCTGGTCTTGTTGGCTTAGGCTGGACGACTTCTTCATTGAAACCTGTTGCGATAACAGTAACAATGATTTCATCCTTTAGGTTCTCATTAATTACGGAACCGAAGATCATGTTTACATCCTGGTCTGAAGCGGATGCAACAATATCTGCAGCTTCCTGAACTTCATATAAGCTTAAGTTCGTTCCGCCAGTAATATTCATAAGTACACCTTGTGCTCCATCAAGTGATGTTTCAAGCAATGGTGATGAAATAGCCTTTTTAGCTGCTTCTGTAGCACGGTTTTCACCAGCTGCTACACCAATACCCATCAAGGCTGAACCTTTATTGGACATGATTGTTTTAACATCAGCAAAGTCAAGGTTAATCAATCCTGGAGTAGCGATCAAATCGGAGATACCCTGTACACCTTGACGAAGAACATTATCCGCTTCACGGAATGCCTCGAGCATAGGAGTGCTCTTATCAACGATTTCAAGCAAACGGTCGTTAGGAATGACGATGAGCGTATCTACCGCTTCCTTCATTGCGCCGATTCCGCCGCCAGCTTGCCCAGCGCGCTTGCGTCCTTCAAACGTGAATGGACGTGTAACTACACCAACTGTTAGGGCGCCTAGGTCCCTTGCAATCTGAGCAATTACTGGGGCTGCTCCAGTTCCTGTTCCTCCGCCCATTCCAGCAGTAACAAATACCATATCTGCGCCTTTAAGCACTTCTTCGATTTGCTCTTTGCTTTCCTCGGCAGCCTTTTTGCCAACCTCAGGATTAGCGCCAGCACCAAGTCCACGAGTGAGCTTTGCGCCGATTTGCATTTTGATTTCAGCTTTGGAAAGATTTAATGCCTGTGCGTCTGTATTTACCGCGATAAATTCAACACCCTGAACACCGTGTTCAATCATTCGGTTAACCGCATTATTTCCGCCGCCGCCAACACCGATAACTTTTATAGTAGCAAGTGAATCTAAATTAGTATCAAATTCCAACATGACAAATCCTCCTAATTCGTCGATCTCCTGTTAGCACTGATTATTCAAAAAAGTAGCCAAGAAATTTCTTCATTCTTGATGACACTTTTTCTTCAGGCTGTTTCTCAGGCTTCGATTTTGGATGCGGCTGTTTCTGAACTCTTTTTTCTTTTGGTTCTAATTCACTGAAAACAGCTTCCATTTTCTTTCCTTTTAATTTTGCGTTTTTATACGCAAATTGTATCAATCCGACTGCAGTCGTGTATTGTGGTTCTCTTACACCGATATAATCAGGAATCGCAATTCTCACACGGCTCTGGAATATATCTTGGGCAAGCTCCAGAACACCCTGCATATTTGCTATGCCTCCCGTAAGGACAAACCCCCCAGGAAGGTCCCTGATGTTCATGATTTTCAATTCGTCCTGAACCAAGGAGAATATCTCTTCCATCCTTGCTTCAATAATATCGGCAACTTCCAGCTGGTTGAACTGCTGCTGCTGGTCACTGCCAATGATTGGGACTTCAAAAAATTCATCTTCGGAAGCATGGTCATAAAAAGCATGTCCATGTTTAATTTTCAATTTATCTGCTTCTTCCGTTGTTGTACGCAGGCCGATTGACAAGTCTTTTGTAATATGGTCCCCGCCTACAGGAATAACAGATGTCCCTCTTAAATGCCCGTTCTCAAAAACAGCGACTGTTGTAGAACCACCGCCGATATCAATCATCGCGACACCCATATTTTTTTCGTCCTTAGAAAGGGCGAAAGCTCCAGCTGCAAGCGGCTGCAGGCCAATATCCAAAATTTCAAGGCCAGCACGCTCTACACAGCGAAGTGTATTATGTAAGATGGTCTTAGAACCTGTAATAATCGTTCCTTCCATTTCAAGCCTTACACCGATCATGCCTCTTGGATCATTGATCTCATCAAGGCCATCCACGATAAATTGCTTTGGAATCACGTCTATTATCTCTCTCTCAGGCGGGATTGAAACCACCTGTGCAGCGTCAATGACTCTCGCAACATCTTCATTCGTGATTTCGCGATTATCACTTGATACTGCAACCACGCCATGGCATGGCATGAGCGATACATGGTTCCCGGTGACTCCTACGATCACCTGGTTAATCTTCATACCTATCATTCTTTCAGCTTGCTCTACTGCCCGTTTAATAGAATGAACGGTTTCATCTATATCAACAATGGAGCCCTTTCTTAATCCTTCGGACTTCACATTGCCAACACCAATTATGTTTAAAGAGTCGTTGACCATTTCACCAATGATAACTTTCACACTGGATGTACCGATGTCAAGACTGACATATATATCATTGCTGTTCATTCTGTGGCACCTCCTTCAACAATTCCTAATGTTTGAACAACAATTTGCTGCCGCACTTCTAATTTCGTTTCACATTTAATTACATTACTTTATTCGTCACAATTAAATATTTCCCTTTTAAAATATCATTTTTTTTTCTACTTTTCACTTGTAGTGGACCATTTTGTTAATAATATCCGCCTAATCACGGCGATATTTTGAAACAGCCTCACCCCGAAGGCAAAAACTGCTGCTAAATACAAGTCTACACCAAGATGAACACCTAGAAAAGCTAAACTTGCAGCTAATACTATATTAAAAAAGAAACCTGATACAAAAACCTTTTCATCGTATATATTTTGAAGCTGGGCACGAATTCCTCCGAACAAAGTATCGAGGGCAGCAAGGATTGCGATCGACAAGTAATTCGAGTATTCATCCGGAATTTTTATATCGGTCAACAGCCCGATGATCACACCGATTATCAACCCCATTATTGGAAGCCACATTATCCGTTGCCTCCTCCTTTATCTTTATTAACGGGATCCATGTACCGAATCCTGATTGTATCCTGATAAGCAGGAACAACCAATTTGCTTTCTGGCCTGTTCACCTTTACTTCAAGGTTATCAATGAAGAAATCCTCGGCAACTGTCGATACCTTCATACGATTGTATAACTTTTCAGCTGTCTGGGCATTCTCGGCAATAACTTTGATCTCAATAGGAAAACGGTTCAGGGAGTGCCCATTTATTTTCGTTTCTCTGTTGATGTCACGGATGACCGTTGTATTGATAATCCTTTCCCCATCAACGGAGACATGCTGGGCACCATACATATTCAACTCATTTAAAAGCCTTTTCAGCATGTCCGGAGAAATGGTAGGAGCATCGTCTCCATCTACAATCAAATTGAAAGCCGGGGCGATTGACAGGGTGATCCCTGGGCCTGTTATCTCCGTTAATCCTGCCTCAACCTTTAATTCATTCAATGTTTCCCGGAGTACTTCTTCTTTGCTCTGCTGCCGCTCAGTTTCATACTTCGCGATTTTCTCTTCATTTGACCTGATTTCAAGAAGCAGCTTGGATTGAATTTCCTTCTCTTTCATTAAATCCTCTCGAAGCTGCCAGGTGTCCCTCGTGTCCCTGACTTCAGGTTCCCTTACGGTCTGAAACTGGATGGCGACCATCAATCCGATTATAGCGGCAATGATGCTAAAACTTAGATTTTTAGGGCGGCCCAAAAGTATTCACCTTGCTTTCTGTAAGGCTATATACGATGCCAATTCTGCAAAATGCTGCTCTGAAATGGATCCTCCGTATGAAAAAGCCTCTATAAACATTCATAACCATACATTAATTCCGCAATTAGGAAGCATGATGATCTTTCAGGCATCAATTCCCAAGAATCGGATCCATCTTGATATCATCCATTTCTTCCATTGAAAAAACAATTTGATCGTTTACAAGCTGATCTTTTATCCCACCGGTAATATTTAATGCGGAAGAAAGAACATTGGGGTCTCCAATAGCAGTAATTTCAAAGGGGGCAGGATGCTGGTAGCCATCTACAGTAATGACAGGCCCGGTGCATAAGACATAGGAATTATGAGAAATTCTTTGCCCATTTACGGCGATAGCAGCTGCTCCTGAAATGTAAAGCTCATTAATTACCTTGAAAACATGGTGCTCATGAACGAGATAGTTATTGATATTCTCTTCGTCAGGATCATACTCTCCATCTGCAAGAGTTACTTTGACACCTTTTCCACTGACCTTCACCTTGCCAAGAAACATTCGGTATTTTTCTGCATCTTCTGCCATGTTAAAAAATACCTGTGCTTCTTTCGAAAGGTTTGTTTCAATTTTCCTTACCTTTTCTTGCTTAGCATTTAACTCTTTTTGCAGTTCGCGGTTTTTCTCTTCCTGATCAATTAATTCGTTCCTCAGGTTTAAATGCTGCTCCCACTGCTTGTTTGTCAAGCCTTTGCCATTGTTACTTTCATCCTGTGTAACACGATATGAAAAAGCGACCATAAAGCCAAGCACCAGGGAAACGAGCGAAAGGATCACACGATTACTGTTCACTTTCTTTTTCAATTTCAACTTCCTCAGCTTCCTCTGCTTCATAAGCTTTAAAATAAGAGCCAACCTCGAGGTCGATCACACCCTTTTTATCAGGGTCGAGCTGGCTGACAATCGAAGGATAGTGTGCCATTTTTTCCGAAAAAGTCCTCAAGCTAGCATTCACTTCAAAACCGTCATTCATATACAGCTTAATTAGGAACTTATCCGTCTTGTCCGGCTTTGAATGAATTTCCGAAATCGAATTAATCACCACTCCGGGAAGGGTCTCGAGTGAATCAATCATTTCATCCAAAACTTTTCCTTCTTTAAAGCCAATTAAAATTGGTGCGTTGACAGGAATTTCATCGATTTGTTTTTCACTAAGAATATGTCCATTTTCAAGGACCGGATAAAAATTCTTGCCTTTTGATATGTAAGCAAGACGTCTGAATTCTACAAGCTCAATCGCAACAGTATTGGGAAGCTTGACTTTGACTGTTGCGTTCTTGATTTCCTGGATCTTCTCCAGTTTTTTTTCAGTCTCTTCCTTGTTTATCTGCCATACATTCGTTTGGAGTGAAATCCCGCTCTCCTCGACAATTTGTTCAATGGTATAGGATTCATTGCCTGACACTGTAATGCTTTTCACCTTGCTGAGTGGAGATTGAAAATAGATTACACCGGCAATCAATACAAAAAACAAAGCCAGCAGCATGATTAGCCTACGATTTGCTTTCTTGCGTCTTTGATGTTTTAGTTTTGGAATTCGGTCTTCTATTGAGACGATTTTCCCCTTGTCCATTTTCAATCCCCTCTTTACCGGCTGTACCCATTCCATAAAAGACTAACATCTTTGATTGTAATTTTGCAGGTTAAAGCCTTCTGAAATATCTAAATATATCATTGATGGATTCCTGTGTGAGCATCGTATATTTAAAACTATGTTAAATTAGACTGTTGATTTCCGCTCCAGGCACTCGCTTTCCGCGAAAGAATTATGAAAAAGCCCAACTGCCGGCTTTT
>NZ_JBALSS010000001.1:195241-212276 GCF_036967045.1 Bacillus sp. JJ1609
TTTCATAAACAAATTCTTCTAGGGGCGTCAGGTGAGCCTCCTCGTAGCTTTGCTCCTGCGGGGTTAAATGGTCCTTCTGACGGATCATTTCAACCTAGGTCTCCCCTTGGCCGCTGATCCCGCAGAACTTTGAAAAGCTTCCTCGAACTTGCCCACGCACGATGGAAATGCGTTAGCATTTTCGGAGGAGTCGAGTGCCTTCCGCTCCGATCAACAGGTGCTAGAAATCAATATCGAACATAAACACAGCCATTTTAAATTTCCGCCAGGTTTTGTGCAATTTTAAAAAGCACAAAAAGAGAAACCAACGGCATGATGAAAATCATGCCGCATCCCTACATGGTTTACATCTAATCTAATGAAATATTATATCACAGAATTTGACAGCTTAAAGCAATTTCCTGCTATTTTCGGCCTATAATTTCTACCTCTGTCTCCATTTTTACTCCATGTAAATCAAGGACGGTATCTTTTACATGCTGAATGAGGCCAAGTACATCCTCAGCCTTTGCATTCCCTGTGTTTATAATGAAGTTGCCATGGAGTTCAGAAATTTGAGCTCCGCCAATGCGATGGCCTTTCAGGCCGGATTTCTCAATTAGGTTGCCAGCATAATTGGGAAGCGGGTTCCTGAAAACACTTCCGCAGCTTGGATAATTATAAGGCTGGGTTTCTTTGCGGTAATCTTTATTTTTTTGCAATTCGGCTACGATTTCTTCCTTATTGCCTTCCTTCAATTGAAATACGGCAGCAACCACAATACCAGGGCGTTCTTTCTGGAGCACTGAAGTTCTATAAGAGAATTTCATTTCTTCATTTGTAAGCCACTCCAGTGTGCCATCCTCAAATAACACATAAGCCTTTTCGAGGATTTTTGAAACATCTGACCCATGGGCTCCGGCGTTCATATATACAGCACCGCCAATAGAACCTGGGATGCCACCAGCAAATTCCAGGCCTGCCAGACCTTTACGGCTGATCGTAATCGCGAAGTTTACCAGTGACATTCCTCCACCGGCTGTCACTCTGTTCCCCTCGATTTTCAATTCATCCAGACCAGATCCAAGCTTAATAACAGCCCCTTCAATTCCTTTATCCGAAACCAGAAGGTTAGATCCCCTGCCGATTACCGTCCACTTCACTCCGGATTTTTTGATTACATCAATTGCTTTTTTTAAATTATCTATTGATGAAGGCTCAATAAGTATGTCGGCAGGTCCGCCAATTTTCATTGTTGTATGGTTTGCCAGCGGCTCATTTTCCTTAACAGAGCCGATGTTCAATTCTCTAAGTTTGTCAGCTAGATCCTTCATATTTACCTCCCTTTCAGGCTTCAATCATTTTGACCATTTTATGCAGCCACAAGCCTATAGGCTACTTTTTCGCTAAGTCCTCCATTAAGCGGTGAAGTCTTTCCGCAGCGTCAGGTATGCCCAACTTTTTTGCAGCTTTCTTCATATCGGCCAATCTTTCATCATTCCCTAATATTTGGTCAATATTCTCAACCAATTTAGGGCCAGTCAAATCTTTTTCAAGCAGCAAGCGAGCTGCCCCATTTTCGCTTAAAGCACGAGCATTTTTTTCCTGATGGTTATCCGTTACATAAGGGCTCGGGATCAGAATGCTGGGTATGCCTAATGACGTAAGTTCCGCAAGGGTAGTGGCCCCTGCACGGGACACCGTTAGATCAACGCCAGCAAGTACTTCAGGCATATTATGGATAAATGGTTTTATTATCACATTTTCTGGATTTCCAACCAGATCAACTTCTTTTTGAACTTCATCAAAATGAACGTCACCGGTAACGTACAAAACCTGATATGGCTTGCCACTTAATTCTGTTAAGCTTTTGACGACCGCTTCATTTATAGGTCTTGCTCCCCTGCTGCCGCCAAAAACCAGCACAGTTGGCACCTTCAGCTTTAAGCCTGTGGACAACCTGCCCTTGATTCCATCCTGCCCTAACACTTCTGATGCTCTAGGATTACCTGTTAGCACCACCTTTTGTTCTGGAAAAAACTCTCTAGCTTCCTCGAAGCAAATCGCAATTTTATCTACATATCGGCTTAAGAATTTATTTGTCAGGCCAGGAACGCTGTTTTGTTCATGGACAATTGTAGGTATCCCCATTTTTGCGGCCGCATAGACAACCGGTCCGCATACGTAGCCCCCAGTGCCAATGACGACATCTGGCTTGAATTCTTTAAGCATTTTCTTGCTGTCTCTTACTCCCTTAAGAAAGCGCAAAATCGTTTTAACATTCTCGAATGATATTTTTCTTTTAAAACCTGTGATATGTATGGATTTAAAAGGTATATTTTCCCTGGGCACTAACTTGCTCTCGAGCCCTTTTTCTGTCCCTATGTAAAGAAACTCAACATTCTTATCTTTCTTTTGTATCTCTCTGACCAGTGCAAGCGCAGGGTAAATATGCCCACCTGTACCGCCGCCGCTAACTGCAATCTTCATTTTTCCACACCTCAGCAAAAAATCTTATTTCTCTATATTCCTGTGACAAGCCTTTATAAAAAGGCACTTCACGGTTTTACCCTATTCTACTATATTCTAAACTTAAGGACGGATTTTAAAGATAATGTCATTTAAATGTAATATAGCATGAACAGGATGATAATCCTATATTAATCCATTGGCCACGCAACCTTTTTTATACAAAAATCGGGGTGTTCGGTATTCATTGATATTCAGCATAAAAGGCAATCTTTATACATCCGTTTAAACGTAAAAACTACATGCCACAAATAAAAGACCCTGCTGGCAGGGTCTTTTATCTTTAGTATCTTGAATGGCGGCTGATGTTAAGCAAAACACCGACAGCCATAAGCATCAGAGTAAGGGATGAGCCTCCATAACTGAGGAATGGAAGTGTGATTCCGGTTACAGGCATTAATCCTGTTACAACTCCAATGTTGATCATGACCTGAATGGCAATCATCGCAATAATTCCTGTGGCAAGGAAGGTTCCAAAAAGGTCTGGGGCTCCAAGTGCAATCCTTATTCCCCTCCAAAGTAACAAGGAGAACAGCAGAAGGATGAATGATCCGCCAATAAAACCAAGCTCCTCTGCCAGTATGGCAAATATAAAGTCTGTTTGCGGTTCTGGCAGATAAAAGAACTTTTGCCTGCTCTGCCCTAGGCCCAGGCCGAACAATCCGCCAGGTCCAATCGCGTACAGCGACTGAATCATTTGGAATCCGCTGCCAAGCGGGTCCTGCCATGGATCAAGGAATGAAGTGATCCGTTTCATCCTGTAAGGTGCAGAGATAATCAAACCAACGAAACCGGCGACACCTATAAGCCCTAGACCCACGAAATGACTAATTCTTGCCCCCGCAATAAAAATCATTACGACTGACGTACCTACCATAACTGTGCCTGTTCCTAAATCCGGCTGCAGCATAATCAAGCCGAAAGCTACGAAAACAAGTCCCAATGAAGGAAAAAGTCCACCCTTCAAAGTAGTGATTGCTTTTTGGTTTTCAGAAAGAAATTTTGCCAGGAACGCAATCATCGCAATCTTCATAAATTCAGAAGGCTGAACCGAAAATGCCCCTACGCCAATCCAGCTTCTTGATCCATTGCGCACGTTGCCGATTCCAGGGACCAGTACCAGTATCAACAAAACAAAACAAACAATCACTATTACCTTCGCCCAAGTCCTCCAGGTCCAGTAGTCGATATTCATGATAAAAAACATCGCTATGATTCCGACCCCAGCAAACAGCATTTGGCGCTTGGCAAAAAAGAATGAATCATTAAACTTATAATCCGCCCAGACAGCACTCGCGCTATAGACCATGATCAAGCCTACAGCCAAGAGCGTAAATGTAACAATCATTAGAAAAATGTCGGGAGTGGTTTTTTTCGTTGGCAATCCAATACACCTCGGCTGTATGATTTAGGGCTCATATACCGCTTCCCATCCAGCCTGCAACAGGCCAAGGCAACCTGATTCATGATGTTCGAGACAAGCCCTTACTTAAGCTTATGCACGGCCTCGATAAACATGTCTCCCCTGACCTCAAAAGTTTTGTATTGATCCCAGCTTGCACAGGCAGGCGAAAGTAAAATCACATCGCCAGGTTCTGAATGTTCAAACGCCACAGGAACGGCCTTTTCCACATTATCGACCCGCAAAATCGTTTTTATTCCTGCCTCCTGCCCAGCCTGTCCAACTTTCTCGGCTGTCTGGCCAAAAGTGATCAATACTTTTACATTTCTTAACGATGGGACAAGTTCATCAAATGAATTGCCTCTGTCAAGCCCGCCAGCAAGCAATACGATAGGTGCATTGAATGCTGCAAGGGCATTTTCAGTCGCTAAAATGTTAGTAGCTTTTGAATCATTATAAAACTTTCTGTCTTCCACATTGTCAACATATTGCAGCCTGTGGCGAACACCAGCAAAGGTAGTAAGAACTTTGTATATTGCTTTTTTATCAGCACCTGAAAGTATAGTAGCAGCGACTGCAGATAATATATTCTCAAGATTATGCTTTCCTGGAAGGACAATATCCTTTGTTTCAATAATTCGTTCTCCATCAAAACAAACCCAGCCATTCTTCACATATGCACCATGATCCAACACCCTTTTCGTTGAGAAAGGCACGATTTGCGCACGAGAATTTCTGGCAATCTCCATCACTTCATCCTGATCAGCATTTACAATTAAATAATCTTCTTCTGTCTGGTTTTTTGTAATCCTTGCTTTTGCTTCTACATACTCAGATTTCGTGCCGTGATAATCAAGATGGGCATCATACAGATTGGTTATGATGGCAATCCGCGGCTTGAACTGATCTATTCCCATAAGCTGAAAGGATGATAGTTCGATAACGATTGTATTATCGGGCGTTGCTTCCTGGGCAACACCTGAGGCAACCGTACCGATATTTCCCGCAATCAAAGGTTTTTTATTTCCTTCATTTAGCATTTCATAGATAAGAGTAGTTGTTGTTGTCTTCCCATTCGTTCCTGTGATTCCCACTAAAGGAGCCTCCGAAACCTGGTATGCGAGTTCGACTTCTGTAATGATCGGGATTTGTTTTTCGATTGCCTTCTGAATCATAGGGTTAAAGTATGGGATTCCTGGATTTTTCACGACAAGTTCAAAGCCTTCATCCATCAGTTCGATTGGGTGGCTTCCACAGACAACCTTGATACCTTGCTCCAATAGTCCCTGAGCCTCTGGATTTTCAGACAGTGGCTTACTGTCATTGACTGTTACAAATGCTCCCAGTTTATGTAGAAGAGAAGCAGCGCTTACTCCACTCTTGGCCAGGCCAAGTACAAGAATTTTTTTATGTTGATATAATTTGATATGTTTCATCTAAATCCACACCTCAATGTAAATTCCAAGAATAGCGAAAAGAAGACCTACTGTCCAGAATGTCACAACAACCCGCCATTCAGACCAGCCAATCAGCTCATAATGATGATGAAGCGGACTCATCCTGAAAATTCTCTTACCTGTTGTCTTAAATGAGATTACCTGAAGGATAACAGACAAAGTTTCAATTACGAAAATGCCGCCAATAATGATCAAAATAATTTCAAGCTTTGCAAGGATGGCAACAGTTGCAATTGCTCCGCCTAGTGCCAGAGAACCTGTATCTCCCATGAACACCTTAGCAGGATGAGCATTGAATACAAGAAAACCTAAAACAGCGCCGACTACGGCTACTGAAAAAATTGAAAGTTCATATTGTGATTGATTCCACGCAAGCACGGCGAATGCTCCAAATGCAATCGCAGCCGTTCCAGACACCAGCCCGTCAAGCCCGTCCGTCAAGTTAACAGCATTTGAAAAGCCGACCATCCAAAAGATGATGAATAATACATAACCCCAGCCAAGATCAAAAGAATAGTCTGTAAGCGGGATATTGACGACAGTGGAAAATTCACTTTGCTTAAAAATGAAATAAAAAATGACAGAAATAATGATCTGGCCAAGCAGCTTTTGCTTAGATGTCAGCCCAAGATTCCTTTTCATGACCACTTTAATAAAGTCATCCATGAACCCAAGCAGTCCAAAACCTAATGTCACGAATAATAACAAATAGGTTTCAACAGAAGGCTGCGAAAACTTCCCAGTCATTACAAGTGTTGTCACTGTTATAGAAAGCAGGATCATGATTCCGCCCATGGTTGGCGTGCCTGTTTTTTTCAGGTGTGATTTCGGTCCCTCTTCCCTGATGCTCTGGCCGAATTTTAGCCTTCTTAAAAACGGAATAAAAACTGGAGAAAGCAAAACCGTAATCAGAAAGCCCATTAAAATTGTGAAAAAGATAACTTGCTCCAGCATTCTATTCCTCACCTGCCTTAGTCTGTACGCTGCTGAATTTATTGATTGTTTCAGCCATCACAGCTATATCATATGTTGAATCTTTTTCATTAAGAAGTCCTTTATGTTCAAAAATGACTTTTGTACTGTCGTTTAATTCTTCGTGTTGTGTTAAATAGTCTAAGTATGATTTCATGATTTTCTCTAAGCCTTTCAGTATGTTCTCTGCATAAAATATTGGAAAATGGTTTGGCGCATAACCTGGAACGGGCTCGTTCTCAGGCCAGACAGCTGCTATAGCACCGTTAGAAATTGCTTCCTGAAGTGATCCCGATTCCTCTGAAACCGGGACAAACAGTCCTTTTGGCTGTTTAGCGCCAGCTAGGCAGCTTACAATGTGAAATTGGATTGCATCATCCTTAATTCCAGATGTCTTGGAAAACAGCCCTGAAACATCTCGATATGTCAGCATATTACCTCTCCTCTATTGCCTCTCGTGCTACAATTCTGTCATCAAACTCAATAGTTTGGTCTCCTATTTGCTGGTAGGTTTCATGGCCCTTTCCGGCAATCAGGATCACATCTCCAGCAGACGCTTTGCTTACTGCGTGCTGGATCGCTTCCTTCCGGTCTATGATGACATTATAGACTTCTCCTTTTACTCCTTCTTCCATATCCTTGATGATCTGCGCTGGATTCTCACTGCGAGGATTATCTGAAGTAAAAATTGCGTCAGTAGCATATTCACATGCGATTTTTGCCATCAACGGCCTTTTTGTCCGGTCACGATCACCACCACAGCCAACTACACAGAAAACTCGTTTCTGCGCAAACTGCTGAACCGTCTTAAGTACGTTTTCAAGACTGTCTGGTGTATGGGAATAGTCGACGATTACAGAAAAATCCTGTCCTGCGTCAACAACCTCAAAACGACCAGAAACACCTTTAACACTTTCCACAGAGGAAATGATATGTTCTAAAGGCAAGCCTGATACCAGTGCAGCTCCTATACTGGCGAGTACATTATAAATACTGAATTTCCCGATCAGCTGGATATTTACTCGGCGGATTCCAAATGGACTGACTAAGTCGAAGGATGTTCCGCTTGCAGTCATTGAGATGTTTGTTGCCTGAAGGTCAGCATGGTTGTCGATTCCGTATGTGAGAATATGTGCAGATGTCAGCATTGCAAATTCCTCACTTGTAGGATCATCCGAATTCAGGATGGCAAATTTTGGATCAGCATGGTTAAAGGCATTTCCAAGCTGTGAAAAGAGCAGTCCTTTGGCCTTCCTGTATTCCTCCATTGTTTTATGGTAATCAAGATGGTCCTGTGTCAGGTTGGTAAATACCGCTACATTATAGTCCGTCCCATGGACCCTGCCATAAACAAGGGCGTGGGATGATACTTCCATTACAGCCGTTTTTACCTGTTCATCGACCATCTTTTTAAACGTTTTTTGGAGTGTAAGGCTTTCAGGAGTTGTATTTTTCACCTCAAAAATCTGATCCCCGATTTTAGTGTACATCGTTCCAATTAGCCCTGTTTTCTGTTCTGCATCAGTAAAAATCTTTTCAATTATATGACTTGTCGTTGTCTTCCCGTTTGTACCAGTTATTCCAATCAAATGGAGCTTGTGGCTTGGCTGGCCGTAAAAAGCATCAGCAAGCACAGCCATAGCCCTCATAGTATCCTTTACGACAATGACAGGCACATTTAATGGGAGCTCTCTTTCTGCTAGTACCGCGGATGCTCCATTTTTAACAGCGGAGTCGGCAAAATCGTGACCATCAACTGTATAGCCTTTTACACATATGAATAAACTTCCTGGCGTCACTTTGCGATTATCATTTTCAATTGAAATAATTTCGGGGTTTTCTCCCTTGTAATCCACAAAGGGGTGCAAATAACCGATCAATTCGTGTAATTTCATATCTATCAAATCCTCTCAAACAACATGGCGACTCTTATTTTACATGATTAGGCTAAAATTAGCCATTGTTGAGATAAAAAGTCCAAGCCCTTTTTTGCAAGGCTATTTTCGTAAAACTAGTTTACTATTTATCAATAAGCTTCTGTAAAACTTGCCTGTTCATTTCCGCTACAGACGCTCGCTTTCCGCGAGCAGTACGGAAGCGTCCTCTTCACTTCGCGTCTGCAAAGTCAAATGAACCCTCGATTGAATCATTTGAACTTTTCTCCCTTTTCTCGCTTTTCCCGCCTCGTTATGCAATAGGTCTGGAAATAACTAAAGTGAAATTATTATAGCATATAGCACTAGTTTAAATACGATTTGCAAGTACATGCAAAGTGGGCGGCGGATTTTCATCCTCTCGCCGCCCGTTAAAACTAACACTCGTTGATTAATTGTTCATATACACCCTGATTGTCGAGCCTTCTTTAATTTTAACCCCAGGGGACGGAAGCTGTTTCACAACCTTTTCGCCTTGTCCAGCTACATCCAGCTTTAAATTGACCAGTTGCTGCTGAAGCTCTTTCTTTGACATTCCAATCAAATCAGGTACCTCGACCATAGGCGTATCCAGCCATGTCAATTCCTTCTCAATTTGATCTTTTCGCGGTGTTACTTCCATAGCACGCAAGCTGTCTTCCATGATATCACCTACGATAGGAGCAGCCACGACTCCACCGAACTGGATGGTGCCCTTCGGATTATCGACTGCCACGTAAACTACGATTTGCGGATCATCCGCTGGTGCAAATCCTATAAAAGAAACTATGTGGTTATTCTCGAGATATCTTCCGTTCTGAGCTTTCTGTGCAGTACCAGTCTTTCCCCCCACCCGGTACGAATCCACAAATGCATTCTTACCTGAGCCTCTAGCTACTACACTTTCAAGTGCATGTCTGATTTCTTTTGATGTTTCCTCAGAAATCACCCTTCGCTTCGCTTCAGGTGTTTTCTTCATCACAACCTCTCCTGTAATTGGATCGATTAGTTCTTTGGCAATATATGGGGTATAAAGAATCCCCCCATTCACAGCCGCCGCCACAGCAGCAACCTGCTGTATCGGTGTTACCGATACACCCTGACCAAACGCAGTTGTTGCCTGTTCGACCGGTCCTACCCTGTCAATATTAAACATGATCCCTTTTCCCTCACCCTGTAGGTCAATTCCTGTTTTTTGCCCGAATCCGAAGTCCTTCACATATTTAAATAGCTTTTCTTTTCCTAGTCTCTCGCCCAGCTCTACAAAACCTGGGTTGCATGAGTTCTCTACGACTTCAAGAAATGATTGGCTGCCGTGCCCGCCTTTTTTCCAACAGCGGATCCTTGCCCCCGCTACCTCTACAAAACCAGGATCATGGAAATGGTCTTTTTCAAGATCAACTTTTCCTTCTTCGAGTGCCGCAGCCAAGGTAACGATTTTAAATGTGGAACCTGGCTCATATGTACTCCAGACAGGAAGGTTCCGGTTATATACCTCTGGCGCTACATTCCTGAAGTTCGCCGGGTCAAAGTCTGGCCTGCTCGACATAGCCAGTATTTCGCCATTGTTCGGATTCATCGCAATCGCAACAATTCCGTCCGCGTTATATTTTGCCTGAGCAATGTCAAGCTCCCTTTCCACGATGGTCTGGACTTTGCTGTCGATTGTCAGCTTAAGGTCCAATCCATCCACAGGAGGTTCATAATCATCCGCCATATCATTCATTCGCTGACCCTTTGCATTTGCATAAAATTGTACAGAACCCTTTGTTCCCTTCAATTGCTTATCATAATATAGCTCCAAGCCCATCAGGCCCTGATTATCAACTCCAGCAAAGCCAAGAACGTGTGAGAGATAGCTGCCGAAAGGATAATGCCGTTTTGAATCCTCGCCAATATAGATTCCTTTCAGGTTCATTGCCCTGATTTCTTTGGCCTTCTCATGCGAGATTTTCCTTCCTTCAGGGATCCTTTCTATCATTGATTTTTTCGTGATATGCTGATAAGCCTTTTCCTTTGACATGTTCAATGCCGCAGCCAATTTTTCTGCAGCCATTGCAGGGTCCTCGATCTGGCGCGGTACAGCATAGACGGTAGGTGCACTGATATTTGTTGCGAGCGCAACGCCGTTCCTGTCCATTATTTCACCACGCTGAGGTTCAAATGGGACATTCCTGCTCCAGGAGTCCTTCGCCTTCCCTGTCAAAAAATCACCAAGCATGAATTGTACATACCCAAGGCGCACATCTATGATAAAAAACACCAGAATCCCAATTAACAAAACCAGCGCCAACCGTTTTCTGACGGTAACGTTTGAAACACGCATAAAATGAACGAACCTCCTTTTTCTATTTAGGCTGCAGCAGTTAAATTTCTATGGATACTCTGTTTCACTCGTTCAAATATATGCTTGTACTTTTTTGAATATAACAAGAAGTCAGAGACAAGCTTGATGGTTAGATGAAATTCTTGGTTTTGAGGTTGGAATTATGACTTTGCGATATACACCCATAAAAAAAGAAGGAACAGAGGGGTCAGTCACCGACTTCCTCTGTTCCTTCTTTTTTATCTTCTTTTTTTAACGATTTTTCGAATTGCTCGAGCGGGGTTTCAAGCGAGACAATCAAATCTTCACCTTTATTAATTGGCGAACCCGGTTTGAGGTTCTGCTTTATAACATAACCGCTGCCTGCCTTGTTCAATTTCACATCGGCAATTTGCGCGAGCTTCATGACGTCCCTTAAAGACCAGCTAGTCATATCAGGATATGTTTGAGCTCCTGAAGTTTTAATGATGATTTTTTCACCTTCCAAGGCCACTGTATCAGCTTTTGGGAGCTGCTCTTCAACTTGGTTTCCAGTGCCTATAATGACTGTTTTGAAGCCTTTCGATACCAATAGTTTGCTAGCTTCAGTCGCATTCAAGCCTTTTATATCAGGTACTGAGCTAGATTCCGCTTTTTCCTGCGAAGCGGGCTTGATGTTTAAATATTGGAGACTGCTTTTCATTACCGATTTAAATATCATTGAAGTCGGGACGGAGCCTTTGAAATAATGATCGATTTCAGGCTGCTGCACTGCTACATATACAATAAGCTTGGGATCGTCTTTCGGTGCCATTCCCAGGAAAGAAAATAGGTAATCGTTAGCACCATCCAGGTACTTACCATTTGTAGTGATATTCGCTGTTCCAGTTTTACCTGCTACCTTATATCCTTCAATCGCATAGGATTTTCCGGTTCCGTGTTCAGCGGTCACAACAGTTTCAAGAACATCCCGGACTTCCTTCGCAGTTTCAGCGGAAATTGGCTGACCTACTACCTTCGGTTCACTTTGCTTAATGATTTCACCAGTATTGGAGTCAACCACTTTATCAATGACTTGCGGCTTCATCATTTTCCCGTCGTTAGCGACAGCAGTGGCTGCCTGGATCATCTGGATAGGCGTAATGGTAGAACCTTGCCCATAAGATGTAGTGATTTTTTCAATTGGCCATTTATATACAATTTTCCCTACTGACTCGTTCGGAAGATCAATGCCGGTTGGTTTATCAAAGCCAAAATCAGTTAAATACTGTCGGAAAACATCAGTCCCAATTTTTTCGTTTACCAATTTGGCAACTGCTACGTTTGAAGATCGCTGAATTCCTTCAAGATAGGAAATCGTTCCCCAGCCTTCCCCGTTGTTGTGGTCATGGATTCTTCCTGATTTTTCTGTTACCCTGTAAGATCCCGATTTATAAAGCTCACCTGGGTTCCATTTCTTCTCTTCAACGGCAGCTGCAAGCGTAAAGATTTTCATTGTAGAACCTGGTTCGATAGGTGTTTCTACAACCTCATTGTGCCAGTTCTTATCCAGACCTTCCCTTGTGGTCGGATGAAAGGTCGGGCGCTGTGCCATTGCCAAAATATCGCCTGTCTTTGGATCAGCAACGATTGCGATGATTTTTTTAGGCTTATACTCTTCCTCAACACGGCTGACTGCATCCTCAACGAATGTCTGGATTTTTTTATCGATTGTTAAATAGACATTATCACCATTATGGGCGGGAGTAATCTTTTCATCGCTGTCAGGAAGCAGGAATCCCCATAAGTCACTTTCAAATGAAAGAGATCCATTTTTCCCTGTAAGCTCATCATTTAAGGTTTTTTCTACTCCAAGCCTTCCAGTGGAGATGGATTTTCCATCTTCCTTTTCTTCTTTTTCAACATACCCTACTAAGTGCGAAGAAAATATGCCATTTGGATAAAACCTCTTTGAATCTCTTAAAAACGTAATCCCGGGAAGTTTCAATTCTTCTATTTCTCTTTTAGTCTGATGAGAAATGTCTCGTCCAGCCTTGCCGAATTCAACCTGGAATACCCCTTTTTTTGTTAGCTTTTTATAAATATCAGACTCGCTCATGTCGAGATACTTCGCAAGCTTGCTCGCTGTTTTTTCCGGATCGACTACGTGTTTCGGTTTCTTCTTATTCGTTGTTACCGAATCATCGAGAATCGCGACAAGCGTATAAGCTGTTGTATCCTCAGCTACCACTTCGCCTTTACGGTCGAAAATAGTCCCCCTAACCGCTTCAATGACTTTTTCATTAGAATATTTTTGCTGAGCTTTGGCTGCAAGTGCTTGCCCATGCACTTCACCTGTAACCTGGATTGATACAAATCTAAAAATCAAGATAAAAAAGAGCAGGCTGAATATTACGAATAATACCGCTGCTCCTGCATTCATATTGGGTTGTTTCTTCATCATCAGTTTTCAACACCCTTAACATTGTCTTCATTCAATGTTAAGCCAAGCTTTTCAGTTACTTTCTTAATCCGTTCATAGGTACTTAACTCGCTAACCTGGACTTCTAGGTCACTGTTAACTTTTTGCTGCTCCTCGATATTGCCTTCGATAACCTGGATATCTTTGTTGACTTCGTAAATAGCTGCCTGTTTTGATACCATGAATGTTGCGCCGAAGCAAACCATCACTCCGAAAACAAACATCAGGATCTTTTCGCCGGGCGTCAGTATCGAATTTCTTTTTGCCGGGGCTTTTACCGGTGATTGAACAGTGCGCTGCTGCTGTTCCTGCTGCAATTTTCTTGCCAGATTGCTCATCATTTTCCCTCCTGAGAATTTTTTTTATTGGCTGTTTCCGCCTGTCTATTCCCAGAAAGTCCTCTCACTCGAGCGGCTTCTACAGGGAATTTCAGATTTATAATGCAATATCAACATCATTTACGAAAATGCCTATTTATTATTGGGCTTTGTTAAATTTAACTGTTGATTTCAGCTCCAGGCACTCGCTTTTCGCGTGGTGTCAGGTGCTAAAATCAACATTGACCTTTAACACGGCCTAATTTTTTAATTTTTCTGCGATACGAAGTTTTGCTGATCTGGCCCGATTGTTGAATTCAAGCTCTTCCTCTGACGGCAGGATTGGTTTCCTGGTAATCAGTTTTAATTTCGGCTGAAATTCCTCTGGAATAATAGGCAGTCCATGAGGAAGCTGTGGTGTTTCACTTGCTTTTTTAAAGGTAACCTTACAGATCCTGTCCTCTAGGGAATGGAAGGTGATGACACTGATCCTGCCGCCTACGGCAATCAAGTCTATAGCCTGCTCAAGTGATTTCTCGAATACACCTAGTTCATCATTTACAGCAATTCTAACAGCCTGGAATACCCGTTTTGCAGGATGGCCGCCTTTTCTTCTTGCAGGTGCAGGAATAGCTTCCTTGATTAGTTCTACAAGCTCACCTGTAGATTCAATCGGCTTTGTTTCCCGTGCTGCTTCAATTTTCCTGACTATCTGCTTTGAAAATTTCTCTTCCCCATACTGGAAGAAAATTTTGACCAATTTTTCATATGGCCATTCATTGATCACCTCATAAGCTGATAATGGTGCGTCCTGGTCCATCCTCATATCAAGTGGCGCATCATGATGATAGCTAAAGCCGCGTTCAGGAGTATCCAATTGTGGTGAAGAAACTCCAAGATCATAGAGTATTCCATCCACTTCAGTCACACCAAGCTTTTCAAGCTCTTCTTGTAAATAAAGAAAATTGCTTTTAATGATTGTCAGTCTGTCACCGTAGCTTGCCAGTTTTTCTTTTGCATTTGCGATTGCAATATCATCCTGGTCAAATGCATAGAGCTTTCCTTTTTCCGAAAGCTTGGACAAAATTAATTCAGTGTGGCCGGCACCACCGAGAGTACAATCCACGTATGTACCATCTGGCTTGATATTAAGCCCGTCTACTGTTTCTTCCAGTAAAACTGTTGTATGTTTGAACATCATGATCCACCTTTCCAATCGAGGAGCAGGTAATATTATATCAGAATAATGTTACCCTTAAATATCAAATCCAATCATATTTTCCGCAATTTCAGCAAAAGATTCCTCAGATTCTGAGAAATATTCTTCCCAAATTGCTTTGCTCCAAATTTCAATTCGATTGGAAACCCCTAAAATCACACACTCTTTATCAAGCTTTGCATACTGCATAAGAGGGGATGGGATATTTACTCTCCCCTGTTTGTCAATTTCACTCTCGGTAGCACCTGAAAAGAAGAAACGGGTAAATGCCCGCGCATCTTTTTTGGTCAGCGGAAGGCCTTTTAGCTTGTCTTCAATAACTGCCCACTCAGAAACGGGATAGCCAAATAAACACTGGTCGAGTCCACGGGTAAGAATGAACATTTCTCCCAGGTTATCACGGACCTTGGCAGGGATGATCAAACGGCCTTTACTATCAATATTATGATGATATTCGCCCATGAACATGCCACTACCCCCACTTTCTAAATACAATGTACCACATTCCCCCACTTTTCACCACCTTATTTTAAATATTCTCCCCACTGATTGGATTTCCTCCTTAAAAGTATCTTTTTCCATAAATTCTTATTACTTGTTATTCATCTATTTGTGCCATTGTTGTGGTGAAAACTTATGATATTAGTGCCTAAAAAAAGCTCCACCCAAATTGGGTGGAGCTTTAGCTTACATTTTGATTATTTTATGAGAGCCGTCGAATTCATAGTGGAGTCCAAGCAAATCTGAGACGAAATTCAAACCGTATTTATTTAAATAGTAAAAAGGATTCCAGACTCTTTCCTGTGGAGAACCACCTGGCCTTAGTGCATTTTCCACCCTTGTGAATTTCCTCAAGATGTGGTCATGCTTACGGCAGACCGCTTCAACGATTTTTCCCTCCATAAAGTTAATTTGCTTCATCAGGATTTGTTCGTTCTTTTCAAGCAGCGGCATCAGCACCGGATCGATTGTTTTCGATTTTTCCCTGACAAGCGAATACTGCTCAGCAAGCGAGACTTTAACATTTTCAAAAAGCTCTTCAACTTCACGGTCTTTCAGTGAATCAATAAATTTCAATTCGTGCTTATTTGTTCCAGAAATGAGCACTTCCGTAAGGTCAAGGTTCAGCTCCTTCATATCTGTCTCGATGGAACGTTCTAGGATGGTGATATTCAGCCTTGGCACCAGTGGAGGCATCTTTAATCCGAAGTGGTCGAATACCAGCTTTAATTCAGCCCAATAAGCAATCTCGCCCGGTCCGCCAATAAAGGCAAGAGTCGGAAAAAGCCATTCCTGCATCAGCGGTCTTGTAATGACGTTGTTGCTAAGCTTTTCAGGAAATTCATTTGCAATTACCTGCAATTCATCAAAAGAGAAACTTACCTCCCCATTTTTTCCTGTGAATTCGCCAGTTTCTGGGTCAAACTGGAGCAAGATCCTCTCATTTACCTCTTCATCGTAAAAGAAGAGATTGGCTGCATTTTCATTTATATCGATCATATTGGGATATCCCGAAGCTTCTGTCTGATGCTGCTGGTTAAGAACTGCAGCGGTGATTTCGCGATGGTTGTTCATCTGTTTCATAAAATACTCTTTTTCAAGCTTCCGCAATTCCTTGTTCCCTGAATCAACGATCAGCAGACCTGAGTCCTTGAATAGCTCCATGATGATCGAAGCAAAAAAATCCACATAGGATTCAGCTGTTTTCAATGAGTCAAGTGCAAAAGACAAAACCTCTTTTGTATGCTTTGTTTCACCATAGGTTTCGATTATTTCTTCAACCCATGAGTAACATAAATCCTTATTGATACAGACTTCGGAAATCATTTTCTTTTCAAGATTCTTTTCTGGGTATATCCACTTTTCCTGTTTATTGTTATTCATAACATAAACATGATTTACTTCCTGATAATCATGATCTTCTCCAGCAATCCAAAAGACCGGAACAACAGGAACGCCAAGTTCAGCCTCTTTTTGTTCTGCAAGCTTAAGTATAGAAATAACTTTGTGGATCGTATATAGCGGTCCTGTCAGGATGCCAGCCTGCTGTCCCCCGATAACCGCTACACTATTCTCCTGCCTCAGCTTCTCAATGTTAGCACCAATTTTATCAGAATGTGCATAACGTGACATGAATGATTGGATATGGTCAGCCAGTTCATTTCTCATGAATGTTCTATTTTTTAGTTCATCTAACCGATGAACATATTCATCATCATTTTTAAAATTATAATGAAAGAAGCTCTGGAGTTCAGCGCTTCCAGCAAGGTAATCTGTCGCAAACCGGTTCGCAGCCGGAAGAGAGAGATTCAACATCTCCATTTACGTGTACTTCCTTTCTCGTAAACATTTTTCACTGTTATGAGTATAGCATTGTTTGAAATGAAAAGAAAAAAACTTTGCCTTCCGAAAGTTCTAAAATCAGAATTTTTTTGTTAACCTGTTAAACAAGGCTGTTGATTTCCGTTCCAGGCGCTTCGC
>NZ_JBALSS010000001.1:212436-229125 GCF_036967045.1 Bacillus sp. JJ1609
CCCGCAGGACATTGAATAGCTTCCACGAATCCGCCCACGCACGATGGAAATGCGTTAGCATTTTCGGAGGAGTCTGCGCGCCTTCCACTACAATCAACAGGGTATGAAAATCAACATTCAGCTTAAACAGAGCCTAAAACAAAAAGCGCTGGATCATCTCACAAAATGTAAGTGGTCCAACACTAAGTTATTCTTTGGCTATGATTGCATATCAATTAAAGACTGCCAATGCAGAGTTTGGTTTGCATGACTTATGAATCAAATTCTTCTCGGAAAGTTGCATCTAAAGCGCATTACACAACCGAAAGGAACACCTTAAACGAACAATAATGTCAGTCTTTGGAATAAGCCGAATAATACAAGAATGACATATGCGGAAAAAAACAGCAAAAAGTTAAATCGCCAGAACCCTTTGAACACTTTAGGTAACACGATTTCCTCTTTGTACTTCCAATGTATCAGGACAAAGATTGCCGCCAGTCCGAACAAGACAAGCAGTATCAGCCACAAAAAGGATTTTTCCCATATTGTAAGGATCAAAAAATGGACGGACAGCACTAGCAATAAAGTGCTGAAATCAATTGCAAGATTGACTGACCGCCGATGGTTTCCTGTAATTTGCTTGCTGATGATGAACACAGCTAAGTAACCAATCATTGGGACTGTGATCAATGTGGCAACCAATGCGGAGAAAATTCCCGGCATTATGCCCCCTCCCTTTCGTGCTCCTTCCCCTTGATGCAATCATAATAATTATGTATTAATGGAGCATTTATATTTTTCCTTGCAGCTTCTTCAAGCAGGTAGCCGAGGATGGCATCTATTTCTGTCTTTCTTCCATTCTCCAAGTCTTTATACATGGATGAATGATTTTCGGCTGTTTTTTTACAAACGTTCAATAAGTTCTCGAAATAGACTTCTTTATTATGTAATTCAAGCACAAATGCACATTCTTCGAAAAGCTTTACAAAGATTTTCTTGTAATAAGGATTGCTGATCAGCTCTCCATTCTTCACATTAAGGATTGCTGTCAATGGGTTGATTACTGAATTGACTACCAGCTTTTTGATCAGCATTCCCTCATAATCTTCTTCGAGGATAATTTGGAACTCGGAGGCAAGTGATTCAGATAATTCTCTAAGGAGAATGTCACTTCCCTGGAATACCGCAGCCCGGGTCACTCCCTCCCCATTGTGGATTACCGTATTGCCATTTAATCTCACAGCGCCATGTTCCACAGAGCCTACAAATAGAGGGAAGAAAGTTAAATCCTTGAGCAGTTTGATATGGCCATAACCATTTTGAAGGAAAAGAAGGCTGCCAGCTGTATTTGCAGTTAATAGTGGCATTAGGTCTGGAAGCTGGTATTGTTTCACAGCAATAATTGTCAGATCTTCCGTTCCTTGCCAAGCATGGATTGGGGCAGCGAATACGTTTATGGCTGCGCTTTCTTCACCGGTTTTTACCATTTTCAACCCATAAGTATTGATTAGGTCTGCTTGTTGCTGTGTCCGGGTGAACAAATGGACTTTATGCTTCGCGCTTAGGTAATAAGAGAACAGCAAGCCCAATGACCCGCCCCCAATAATTGCTATCTTCATAAAAACTCCTCTGCTCCCTCTCGTGTCATAGCTTTTCCCTTAAAAAGAATACAAAAATGAAACTAAAACCTTTTAAAGTGCCTGTCATGTCTGCTATATATAAAATGACTTTAAAGGACTTAGTCATATTTTATCAGAAATAATGCTTTATTTGGAAGAAGTGTTTGGGAAACTCTATGAATATTTATTAGTATAGATACCATGGCCAAATAATGAAACGGAGGCCCTTTAAGGACCTCCGCAAATTTTATACTGGATATACAGGGTGTTTCCTGACACTGAATACCATATCTTTTGTTTCATATAGTTTGAATCTATCGATCAGCGCATTTCTTAAATCAGAAGCTGCGACTATATCATCAACGATTAGTTCGGAAGCCAGTTTGTAGATATCGATACTCTCTTTATATTCCTGATGCTTCTCCTGGACAAAAGCAATCTTTTCCTTTGGATCTGCAATTTCATTAATTTTGTTTGAATAAACCGCGTTTACCGCAGCTTCAGGACCCATAACAGCAATCTGTGCAGTAGGTAAAGCTATGCAGCAATCTGGTTCAAATGCCGGGCCAGCCATTGCGTATAGCCCTGCCCCATAAGCCTTCCTTACGACAACAGATATTTTCGGAACAGTTGCAGAGCTCATCGCCGCAATCAGCTTTGCACCATGGCGGATAATGCCTGCCCGTTCTACCTTCGTGCCGATCATGAATCCTGGTACATCAGCAAGGAACAGTAATGGAATATGGAATGCATCGCATAACTGGATGAATTTAGCGCCCTTGTCTGCAGAATCCACAAACAGAACTCCACCCTTCACCTTAGGCTGGTTGGCGATGATTCCTATTGCCCTGCCGTCAATCCTGGCAAGTCCAGTGATTAATTCTGGAGCAAAAAGCTTCTTGATTTCAAAAAAGCTTCCTTCATCGATCAGTGCGTCAATTCCTTCGTACATATCAAATGGAGCATTCTGGTTTACTGGAACAATTTCCTCAAGGCTCCTGCCTGCCTTTGGAGCGACTCCCTCAATTAATTCTGTCTTTGATTGGAAATTCGCAGGGAAATAGTTCAAATACTTCCTCGCCGCTTCAATCGCTTCTTGCTCACTGTAGACGAGCATGTCACCTACACCACTGACCGAGCAGTGCATGCGTGCGCCGCCCATTTCTTCAAGCGTAACTTTTTCGCCGATAACTTTTTCCGCCATCCTTGGGGACCCAAGATACATGGAAGCATTCTGATCAACCATGATTACGATGTCACAGAAGGCCGGAATATAAGCACCGCCTGCAGCAGAAGGTCCGAAAAGAAGGCAAATTTGCGGAATCACACCGGAAAGCTTTACCTGATTGTAGAAGATTTTGCCCGCTCCGCGTCTGTTAGGAAACATATCAAGCTGGTCAGTAATCCTTGCACCAGCGGAATCTACAAGATACAACAAAGGCACCTTAAGCTTTTCTGCTGTTTCCTGGATCCTGATAATCTTTTCTACCGTTCTAGCTCCCCATGACCCAGCCTTAACTGTAGAGTCATTTGCCATGACACAAACTGTCTGTCCACCAATCTTGCCAATCGCTGTGACAACTCCATCTGCTGGAAGATCTCCCGCCTGGAAGTTAGCAAACTTTCCATCTTCCTCGTAAACGCCGCCGTCAAATAAAAGATTGAGGCGTTCACGTACAAAAAGCTTATTTTGCTCGGCATTTTTTTCATGATACTTCGGATGCCCGCCAGCCTCAATTTGTTTGATTTTTTCCTCTAATGTTTCAGAGAGAATCTTAGCAGTAGTCATTTTCACCCTCCTCAAATTCTATTATTCTAATACAAGCAGGACGTCGCCTTCGTTTACAAAATCACCAATGTTCACTTTGATTTCTGCTACCGTTCCTGCTCCATGGCTTTCAACCGGAATCTCCATTTTCATCGATTCTAGCATCAATACTTCTTGTCCTTCAGACACTGTATCTCCTGCTGCCACTAATACATTAAGAACTGTTCCTGCCATATTTGCTGTAATCTCTTTCATGTTTTTTCCCCCTCTATTTAGATGCCAATTTTCTCTCAGATAAATAGGCTGTTGTGTAATTTCCTGACTGGAAGCCCTCTTCCTGTAAAACTTCTGCAAATAAAGGTGCATTAGACTTTATTCCTTCAAGTTTTAACGTCGCGAAGAATTCCTGCCCTAAACTGATCGCCTCGTCCCTTGTCTTGCCTATAACTATGCACTTGGCAACCATCGGATCATAAAATGGTGTAACCGTTGAGCCTGATTCATATCCTGAGTCAACACGAACTCCAATTGATTCCATCCAGGAAAATTCACTGATTTTTCCTGGCGACGGCAAAAATCTTACTGGGTCTTCAGCATAAAGCCTGAATTCAATGGCCCATCCCTTTTTTTGAATTTCCCCCTGCATTAGAGGCAGCTTTTCACCTCGTGCCACAAGGATCTGCCACTTAACGAGGTCAAGACCAGTAATTGATTCAGTTACCGGATGCTCAACTTGAAGTCGTGTATTCATTTCAAGGAAATAGAAATTTTCATTTTCATCAACGATGAATTCTACAGTGCCGGCGTTGACATAATCAACTGCCTTCGCAGCCTTCACTGCCGTTTCATACATCTTCTGCCTTGCTTCTTCCTTCAAGAAAGGTGACGGGGCCTCTTCGATTACTTTTTGATGGCGCCGTTGAATCGAGCAGTCCCGTTCAAACAAGTGCACATAGTTTCCGTGAGAATCGCCAAAAACCTGGACCTCTACATGCCGGGCATTTTTAATGTATTTTTCGATGAAAACTTCATCTGTCCCAAAGTATGCTTTTGCTCTTCCTCTAGTAGAATCAAAATTCTTAGCGAGCGCTTGCTCATTTTCACAGAGCACCATGCCAATTCCACCACCGCCGCCACTAGCCTTAAGCATGACAGGATAGCCAATCTCAGCCGCGAGCTCCATCGCCTCATCCAGCGTTTTAACACCAAGTTCACTGCCAGGCACAACTGGAACGCCAGCTATCTCCATCGTTGTCCTCGCCACAATTTTATCGCCCATTTTGTCAATCGTATCTGGTGATGGCCCAATAAATATAAGGCCAGCATCCCTAACTTTTCGGGCAAACTCTGCATTCTCCGATAAAAAACCGTAGCCAGGATGGATGCCGTCAACATTTTCAGCTTTAGCGATCCTTAAAATCTCATCTGCATTCAAGTATGATTTTTGAACCGGAGGCTCCCCAATTCTGAACGCGCTGTCCGCTTCCTTCACGAATGGCAGGTCCTTGTCAGCATCAGAATAGACAGCCACAGTTTTAATTTCTAGTTCACGGCAAGTGCGGATGATGCGAAGCGCAATTTCTCCCCTGTTTGCAATTAAAATTTTTTGCACGCTTTTTCCCCTTTCCCGTTAAAAAGTACACTCACTATTAAAATTCTACAATATTCTGTTTTTTTCCTGCAAAAAATGGAACCGCTTTCTAAAAATCAAATGCAGAATTTTTCATGTTTTTATAATATAATAAAAAATAGGTTATTAAAAACAATTTTATTTCAGCTGCCTATAAAATACGTATATTCTGGGTATAGATTTATACATTAAAATTAAAGGCAGCATAAGTGGGGGATGTAACATGGCCAATAAAGTGGAAAAACTAAAAATCAATTATAAGACTTTAGAGGAATTCAAGAAATTCAGGGAGTATGGCCATCAAGAGCTTTCCATGCTCGAGGATCTTGAAGCGAATATCGTTGAAAATGATAGCGACTCACCTTTTTACGGCATTTATTTTGGCGATAAGCTTGTCGCAAGGATGAGCCTCTATCAGGTTAAAAAACAATTTGACCGTTATTTTGAACCGGCTCAAGACTATCTGGAATTATGGAAGCTGGAAGTTCTCCCAGACTATCAGGGTAAAGGATATGGCAAAACACTGGTTGAGTTTGCGAAGGGCTTTGGCTTGCCAATTAAGACGAATCCACGTGTTAAATCCCAGGATTTCTGGGACAAAATGGGCTTCACTCCAGTCCACTATGATATGGAAAGGGACCGTGGCGAAAATCCGCTTGTCTGGTACCCTGCAGGTGTAACGGAACAGATTCAATAGAAATGCGTTAGCGCACTTTTAAGCGGAACAAACACCTGCCGAGATCCCGGCAGGTGTTTGTTGATTTCTACTTTTCTACCTTCTCAAGGCTTCCTTTTGGTTCAACCTGGAATTTGAGTTTCTGTTGTTTGTCATCTTCCCTCGGCCCAACTCTTTTCCTGGCCCGCTCCATAATATCAATCAAGGCGCGATAATCTTCTTCCATTGATTTTAATTGAGTTTCTAATTTTTCATTTTCAGCAGACAAGTAATAGATTTGCTTTTCAAGTCCGCGGATTTTTTCTTTATGCTCATCCAGGCTTTCTTTGTTTCCGGATGCTGAGCCTGCTTTTTCATAGAGGTCATCAAGATATCGTTTCACCTGCTGCAAGCTGATATTTGCTTGCTTTTCTTCTAATACAGGTGAAGCTGCCTGAGCCTCAGACACTGGCGCAGTAGCTTCTTCAGACTTTTCAGCAGGTTTGGACTGCTTCTTGGCTTCCTTCCTCTGTTTTTTAGCCAGCTCAATACCAGACTTGTATTGCTTCCTGACGAAGGAATTCCAGCGGAAACCACAGGCTGCGGCAGTGCGGGAGAGCTGTTTCCCTACTTCCTCAAAAGCTTTTAATTGCGTTCCACCCTCACGGATATTGCGCAATACTACTTCAGCCAGCAATAAATCTTCATCTTGTGACCAGGCATCCTGACGGGTTAATGGCATCAGAAAATCCCTCCTATTGTTTTTTATTCATTCATATGCATCTGCTAGGAAAGATAGACTGATTACATGCCATGTGACTGTTAATTATTTTTATTTTTTTGGTGCATAAATTCGTCCACTTTTTTGTGGTGTGCCTCTCCTTCCCACAACACAGCACATCTGACAGCTTCATCGTTCATTCTTTCTCTCATGGATAAAAGCTCCCACTTTTTATTAAACAAAGATTTATAGGCTTCTAAAACCGCAGTTTCTTTTTCTAAGCTTTCTTTTAAAAATGAGAGACACGCTTCCATTGGGTCACCTTCATACAGATCATGCAGGAACCCTATCTCCCTGAGTTCTTCTGCTGAATGTATTTTTGCATCCAGAAGCATTTTAAGAGCACTAGGCTGTTGAAGTTTTTCTAAAAGCAGCGTTCCCCCGCCCCAGCCTGTTGTAATAGCCAAATTGGCTTGGACGAACCCAGCTTTCATGCCGTTTTTCCCAATCCTGAAATCACAGGCAGAAGCTATTTCACATCCTCCGCCAACAGTTGTGCCATTTAATATAGCAATGGTCGGTTTCGAGAGGACAAGGAGTTTATATAGAATCCCTGCCATCCTCGACAGCATTCCATATGCCTGCTCCTCTGTCTTAAGAAGATGAAATGCCGCTAGATCACCTCCTGAACAAAAAGCCTGGCTGCCCGCCCCAGTGATTGCGAAAACTTTAACATCATCAGCGGATGCTAGTCTGATCGCTTTTTCTAATCCATTCATTACCTCAAAATTTATCGCATTTCTCCTATCTGGCCTATTTATCGTAAAAAGCAAAACACCTTCATTTTCTTTTGATATTATGTATGGTTCCATGCTTGCCCTCCTAAAAACTTGTCTTGTTCCACTAAATTTTATCAATTTTCCGTAAAATGAAAAAGCAATGTTCCTCCTTAATGTGTTTTTTCACAAGAAAACAAAAAAAGCACAGGGACGCATGAGCATCCTGTGCTTTTTTTGTACAGAAAATTAGTTGTTTACAACTTCTTTTCCTTTGTATGTTCCGCAAGCCTTACATACACGGTGAGCAAGTTTCATTTCACCGCAGTTTGGGCATGCTACCATACCCGGAACCTGTAATTTAAAATGAGTACGGCGTTTTCTTTTCGCAGTTTTAGACGTTCTTCTAAATGGTACAGCCATTCTTCCCACCTCCTTAAAGAGAATAAGAAAGTTTATGAAGGCCAGTCCATTCTGGACCTCCACGCTCTTTTTTAATCGTTTAATTAGTCAGAGGAATCAGATTCCTCAAAGAATTTTGCAAGTCCGGCAAGTCGGGGATCAAGTTTTTCAGTTTTTTCCTGTTTCTCGATTACTTCCCAATCCTTACCTGACTGGGGTGCGCCTTCCTGACCAGCGCTATCATCACAGAATACCTGTATTGGAACTTCCAGCAGCAGGATTTCCCTGATGATTGGTTCAAGATCAATGACATCGCCTGTTACTTGATAAACTTCCTCATCAGCCTCGTAATCGTGGCTGTTCAAAAGGAAAGTTTCAGTGGTTTCAACATCAATTGGAAAATTTACGTCAACCAATGTCCGGGAACATGGAAGGATAAGATGGCCTTCAATCCGAATATGGAACGTCACTCTCGTGGCACTTATATCGGCCCTTCCAGTGAGGTGAATCGGAGAGACCTCACGGATCGTGGGATCTGTTTCCTTAACCGAATCCATCCGGACTATCTCGTCGATCAGAAAGTCCTTATTTCGATGTTTTTGTATCTGACTTATTGTCCATTTCATAGAATCACCCCAAGGCAACAAAGGTAATTATAGCAACTCGTATAATCATTTGTCAATATTTTTTCTTTACACTATAATTTACATTAATACTGTAAATTAAACTTCTAGATATTGCAATATCTATATTAACACGAAGGAGCACAATAATGAAAGCTGTTGGCGTTGTTGTTGAATATAATCCTTTCCATAATGGTCATCTTTTTCACCTGCAGCAGGCAAAAGAGCAGTCTGGTGCTGATCTAGCGATTGCAGCTATGAGCGGAAATTTTCTGCAGCGAGGCGAACCTGCCCTTGTTTCAAAATGGGTAAGAACCAGAATGGCTTTGTCTGCCGGAGTGGACATCGTTTTTGAGCTTCCCTATCGATTTGCCACCCAGCATGCGGAAGTCTTTGCTGATGGAGCAGTTTCCATCCTCTCCTCAGCCGGCTGCAGCACACTTGTTTTCGGGAGTGAATCAGGAGATTTGGGTGCATTTGAGCGGACCATCTTGTTTCTCGAAAAAAACAACGAAAAATTTCAAGAGAATATAAAGTATTACACTTCGAAGGGAAATAGCTATCCAAGATCCATTTCTCTTAGCTTCCAATCATTATCGCCATCAGAAACATTCATCGACATATCGAGTCCAAACAACATCCTTGGTCTTCATTACATACAAGCAATCAACAAGCAGGAAAGCAGGATGCTGCCTGATACGATCACGAGAAAAAGCGCAGGCTATCATGATGAACATTTTTCCTCAGCTACAATAGCCAGTGCAACGAGCATAAGGAAAGCTTTATTGGGAGCTTCTGGAGAAATGGATACTATAAAAAGTCTTGTTCCTTACTCTACTTTTGAACAACTGTCCGAATACAAAGAAAATTTCGGCGGATTTCATTCCTGGGAAAACTACTGGCCTTTGCTTCAATATAAATTGCTCCAAAGCAGCCCATCTGAAATCAGAGAGTTTTATGAGGTGGAAGAGGGCCTTGAAAACAGGCTTTTAACGGTTGCGCCAATTGCCAGGTCATTCCATGAATTCATGGAGGTAATCAAAACAAAACGCTATACCTGGACCCGACTCCAAAGAGTCTGCCTTCATATCTTAACCAATACAAAAAAAGATGAGATGAAAAAACCTCAAAACACCGTCAATTATTTACGTTTGTTAGGAGCTACGGAAAAAGGAAGGGAATATTTAAAGCTCTATAAGAAAAATTTTTCTCTTCCTGTCATATCTAAGCTTTCTGCGTATTCTGATCCAGATCTTGACCTTGATATTAAGGCATCAAGAATCTATGCACTCGGCCAGAATGGCGAAGGTCAAGAAGAACTTCTTCGCGAAGAATTTTCAAGACCTCCAATAATGTTGTAACAAGCTGTTTACAGCAACACTGTCCCACATATAACTGGCTTTAAGTATATAAAAAAACAAGCTGTCAAAATCAGCTTGTTTTTTCTTTTAAATTCTCCAGATATATGACAGCATCCTCGAAGGTGTTGACCGGTACGATTTTCATTTTGGTTTTGATATCCTTCGCGGCAATCATTGCTTCTTGATAATTTGAGTCCTTCGCACCCTCTTCATTAGGCGCAAAAAAGATTTCTGCTCCAGCCTTGTCTGCAGCGACTACTTTTTGCTGGATACCGCCAATCCTGCCTACGATTCCATCTGGTGTAATTGTACCTGTACCAGCAATTTCATATCCTTTAGTCAAGTCCTCTTTGGTTAGCTGATTGTATATTTCAAGTGAGAACATCAAACCTGCTGATGGTCCTCCAATTTCTTCTGATTGTACCGTGACATCCGGATCAACGTCGATTTCTTTGTCATCTACTAACTGGATGCCGACAGCAGCACGATTGCTCCCATCCTCTAATGCTTTAAGCTGCACTTCTGCCTGATCCGACTTTCCATTACGTTTATATGCTAGCTTGACGATATCTCCTGCTTTTTTGGAGCTAACGTATTCAATGAACTCATCTGAAGATTTAAATGCTTTGCCATCAATCTCAAATACGTGGTCACCGGGCTTCAGCTTTCCTTCCGCTGGCATTCCAGGCATAACTCTGAGAACATAAACTCCATTATATGTGTAATTCACAGGAATACCCGCTTTTTTATATGCAACTTCTATGGCCGAAGTTTTTGAGTTATCCATCATATGGAGCTGACGTATATTATATTCTTCATCGGATTCATCCTCGGCTCGAATATCTTCTACCGGATATATTTCTTGGTATTTGCTAAGCTTTGCGATGATATAGGCATAAATATTCGCCCGTCCCATCCTTACAGTTGTCAGCATGAAGTTGCCCTCTTCCTCAAAACCGCCTTCAACCTCGATAATTGGCTCTAGTTCTTTCGCCATACCCGGCTTCGAGACATAATAAGGCAAATAATAAAGGGCACTCGCCATTAAAAGTATAGCTGCCAAGACGGACAGCTTGATAGATGTTTTTCTTTTCATTCTGTCTGGGACTCCTTCCACTGCTCAATACACTGTTTTATCTTATCTACATGCTTCTTTGCTTCTTCTTCGCCTATTGCAATGATTTCTTCTATATTCGTAAAAGCTTTCGAGTTATACATTTCTACTCTAGGCCTGATCATCACATCAGACGCGACCTCACGATTTGCGACAAGCTCCATTTGCATAATATCAATGCTTTGAATTATTACATCGAAAATGGAGGTGATATCAACATTTACTTTTACATGGGAGACATCAACCGCAACAACGAGGTCAGCTCCCATTTCCTTGGCAACAGAAACAGGAATTCTGTCTACTACCCCTCCGTCCACAAAGAGCCGCCCATCCAATTTTTCCGGGACAAAAATACCAGGGATCGCGATGCTTGCCCTGACAGCCTCTGCTACCGGCCCTTTCTTAAAAACAACCTTTTCTCCCGACATCAGGTCTGTTGCCACTATCCCGATTGGAATATCGAGCTCTTCGATTGTTTTACCATGTGTAAAGATTCTAATTAACTCTTTTACTCTTTTTCCAGCAATAAACCCCATTTTTGGCACGGTAAAATCCAGATAATACTTCCGTTTAAATACTCTTGAAAGCTTATACAGCCTATCGATGTCAAGACCGGCTCCATAAAATGATGCAACCAGTGCGCCCATGCTGCTTCCTGCGATCAAATCAATGGGGATTCCCTCTTCACTTAATACTTTTATTACACCCAGATGGGCAAATCCTCTTGCGCCACCTGAACCAAGGGCTAAACCTACCTTTGGACGCGGCAAAGCTTTTTCCTCCCTTAAATCCTATATTTTAACCATACAAACTAAACTTGGTCTAATTTGCTGTTCAGCGAGTATATTGATTTATATGAGGACAAGGCTGACAACTGCACAATTATTTATGAAGTTTGCTGCAAACCCTTTTCCCCAAGTATTTGGGGAAGTATTCAAGGATTAGATAGGGTAATCTGCTCGAAAAAGACCGATTTGTTCAACTAACAAACAACGGGGATGGAAAAACCCCCCTCTTAATGAAGTATCACTTTATTTTACCACTGATTAAATAAGTTTCACAGCTACAGACCACAAAAGGGAGGGTGAAAGGTGCTTAAATCCAGATTAAAAACGCTGTTACTTGCAGCCTCTGTCACATTAATGGCTGCATCTTTAATATCTTTTCCGCAGGAATCCTTTGATGCGTCGATCAGAGGATTAAATATGTGGTGGGAAATCGTCTTTCCTTCCCTCCTCCCTTTTTTCATTGTTTCAGAAATGCTGATTGGTTTTGGTGTGGTCCGGTTCATTGGTGTCCTGCTCGAACCATTGATGAGACCCTTATTTAAGGTTCCGGGGGTTGGTGGATTTGTCTGGGCAATGGGCATGGCTTCCGGCTACCCGGCAGGAGCTAAATTGACCGCACGCCTCAGGCAGGAAAAGCAGCTGACAAAAATAGAAGCTGAAAGACTTGTATCCTTCACCAATTCATCCAACCCGCTGTTTATTTTTGGAGCTGTATCAGTGGGCTTCTTTTATAATGTCCAGCTTGGAATCATCCTTGCATTGGCACATTATCTGGGAAATATCAGTGTGGGGCTGATTATGAGGTTTTATGGGAAAAACGAGGAAAGTCTTGATAAAGAAAAAGAGTCTAAGCTGTCTATTCGAGCTGCCTTCTCAGCCTTGCACAGGACAAGGATCAAAGACAACCGCCCAATCGGCAAGCTACTGGGTGACGCTGTGACATCATCGATTCAAACCCTGTTAATGATTGGCGGTTTCATCATATTATTCTCGGTCATCAACAAGCTCTTATTTCACTTACATATCACAGCTTTTTTAGCCCAATTCATTGAGATTGCATTAGGGATGCTTGGGATGACTGAAATGCTCAGCATGCCATTTATTTCAGGTCTATTTGAAATCACACTTGGCAGCCAGATGACCAGCCAGGTTCAGGATGCTACTCTCATGCACCAGGCAATCATCACGAGCTTTATTCTCGCTTTCAGCGGTTTCAGCGTACAAGCACAGGTTGCAAGCATCCTCGCACAGACGGACATTCGATTCCAGCCCTTTTTCGTGGCCAGAATCCTCCATGGTTTTTTTGCTGCTTTTTATACTTTCATCTTATGGAAGCCAGTGTATGTGAGGTTCTTTGAAAGCGGCCAGCCATCAAACGCCCTTCCAGTGATGGAATACCTTTCAACGGAAGGTGGCCGCCTTGCTGATGCCCATAATACGCTGATTACAGTCGGCCCCCTCATTACGATATTAAGTTTAATCACATATGTATTGATTCTCGGCAGCCGCATATTAACACAAAAATAACGGGCAGGAATTCTGCCCGTTATTCTTTATTTCCTTTAAACTTGCTGATCAGTGCCTCTTCCACCTCTGGAGGGACTAACTCTGATATTTTCCCGTCATACTTAGCCACTTCTTTGACGATGCTGGAGCTCAAAAATGAGTATTGGTTGTTCGTCATGATGAAAAAGGTTTCGATTTTATCATTTAACACTCTGTTCATTGAGGTGATCTGCATCTCGTATTCAAAATCTGAAACTGCACGCAGGCCCCTTATGATTGCATTTGCATTAACGCTTTCCGCATAGTCCACAAGCAGTCCCTGAAAGGAATCCACTTTAGCATTCGGTATATTCTTAGTCACCATTTTGATGAGCTCAATTCTTTCATCAACAGAAAATAACGGTTGTTTTGATGAGTTATTTAAGACCACCACATATAACTCGTCAAAAACCTTTGCTGCCCTTGTAATGATATCGAGATGCCCGAAAGTAATAGGATCGAAACTTCCTGGACAAACAGCAATTCTTGCCACTTAGACTTCCCCCTCATCTTGTACATCAAGCTTGTAAAGCGTTATGCCAATAATTCCATATTTCTCGTTTCTAGCTTGCTTTAAAACGCCTATTCTATCAGGCAGCTGAATATCTGAGGCATGCTCGCATACAATTAATCCTTCTTCATGGATCAGCTTTTCTTTTTCAATCATTTCAAGCAGTTTAACAAGCTGCTGTTTTTTGTATGGAGGATCCAAGAATATGTAATTAAAGGTTAAATTCCTTTTTTGGATTGCTTTCAGCGCTCTGACAGCGTCATTCCTGTAAACCTCGGCTCTATCTTCAAGCCCGCATGACTTCAGGTTTTCATTGACAATATGTATCGCTTTGCCTTCACGATCTACGAATATGACTTTTTCAAGGCCCCTGCTCAGAGCTTCTATTCCAAGTCCTCCACTGCCAGCAAACAAATCCAGGCCAATTCCACCTGAAAAATAAGGACCAATCATATTGAACAATGATTCCTTCACTTTGTCAGTTGTTGGCCTCGTACTCGTTCCGGGTACCGCTTTCAAAATACGGCCCTTTAAATCACCTGATACAACTCTCATTTTATGTACTCCTCAATTATGCAAATTACTCCCTTATCCTACCACACATACAAAAAATTAACCAAATAAGTGTATAACACTTCCTAAAGTGGAAATAATGAAAAATAACAACATCAATTCGAGGATGTTGTTGCCAACCGCGGAGAAGACTTACGTTTCCCCATAAGTTCTTCCTCCGGTTTCTCCTCTCCCTTTGCCTTCTATCCTGTAAAAGGGATGTAGAAGGACCCTGCAGATTTTGCAGGGCTTTTTTTTGCCTTCTGATAGGGCGGATTAGATAAGATATTTACAAAGTTAGCTTTGAATGAAGCTCTTTCCCAATGGCTGTTTTCGCATTGATGCTGCATTATGAATGACTGGTGATTTCCGATCCAATCAACAGAGTTTCAAAATGAAGTGTGGTAGCAACAATGTTTAAGAACTTCCCTAATTTACAGGGATAGAGAGATTTCCTCTTCGCTTTCCTCAACCGACACTTTAAAAATCGCTTCGAGCCAATGTTCTTCTATATATACCGTCCCGCTAATCATCTTAAAGGGGTTTTCCAGTAAGCCAAAATTCTCCCCATTCATTACAAAAGTATTATTCTTTAAATTAAAGGAATAATTACTGCGGTTAGATGTCACTTTAATCGAAGTCATGCGGGAATCGACATTTGATTGGAAACCCAATGAATTCATTGTTTTTATGAATGGAAAAAGTTTTGTGTCTCCTTCCATGAGAATATCCCAATCCATTATCCTTTGGCCATTCGAAATGAGTCTCCTGCCATCATTAAATAGCAATGGGTAAAGACCCGATTCATCTTGTTTATTTAAGGTGAAGAATTTGGTTTTCATACCCTTGATTGCAGCTAGCTGTTCGTTAAGTTCAGTATAGTCGATGCTTGTTTCAAGTCCGGCCAGGAAGAGGATAAATTCATTTATTTCTCCGCTAGTTAATTTAGTTTGAAGCTCTCTAACGATTGCCTGGCTTTTCGGCTTAGATGCAGGTTGTTTTATAATTAAGGAAGCAAGTGCCTCAAGAAGCCCTTTGTTGTTCGGGCCAAGTCCATGAATTTTCTGAGATAGGAAGGAAATAGCCAATTGCTGTTCAAGCTCATTTTTTGATAGGCTGCTAGCAGCAAGAAGAAGACCATTTCCATGGACGATGCGATTTTCACTGTTAAAAACTACTGATAAATGATTTTTATCAGCCAGACCTTTCAGACTATCAAACTGGTAGATTCCAGGCTGTTCTGGTGATCTGCTGTAGTATTGGATTCCTTTTTGGCTCGAGGATTTCTCGAGGCTCCTATCCAGCCAATAAAGGGACGGATTTTCCCCCTGTCCTTCAAAGACGTAGTATTTCACGACTTCCATTTGCCTGTAGCCCTTTAGCGGCAGACCTGCGACCCATGTTCCCTTCCGATGGATCCTGTCCACTATTTCAATTCTTGTAGAAGCTATCTCCCGCTCACTAAACGAAACAAGCCAGTCATTAAGGATATACTCAACTGCTGCAGAATCATATTTTATGAAATATTCAAATTGAAGCACACCTCCTTTGGCTTTGATAGACTGCGTTTCAAAGTCATTCTGGCAAGGCACACCCTCTGAATTCTTACAGACAAGTTCTGCGGCCTGCTCGGGAATGATCGCCCCATAACGGCTGCCATTTTGCAGGTTTTTGAATACCTGTTTAATTGATAATCCTTTTTCGCTAACCTTGACTGTAACTGCCTGTGTTATTCTTTCTTTTTGCGTACTTGCCACCTGGCTTGTTTTATTCGAATAAATAATCCATTGCCATACTACTGTTACACTAAGAAAGATAAATAAAACGGTTAAGATCAGAACGGAAGCTTTTTTCATCGTCGTTCTCCTTGGAGTCTTTCTAAATCTGTATTTTATTTATAAAATTGAAAATCTATTTTCCTAAGAATTTAATACGTCTATAAATAACAGAGCTATATATAATTAAAATAACAAAAACATGGCCTAGGAGTAAGTTATTTTTAGAAAATAGTTTCAAATATGGAAGATCATCAGGAACGCCTTCAAATTTTTAGCTGTAAATGATAAAGTATGATGGAATGATATGTTGGAAGGGGATTTTAAGATTGATTCAGCGTTTTATTGAACTTGGGGAAGGTTATTCTGATATTTATGAACTGATCGAAACTGCTAAAGCAAACCGCGATCGGCTGATGCATTTAATGGCAATCCATTCAAAGATAAATAATAAAGACGTCACCTCACTAGTTGTTATCCTTAAGCCGACTAATCCTGGCAGCTTTCAGGCAATGTATGTTTGCAGGGAAGGGATTCCGAATCCGCATGTGCTGAAAAATAAAAGATATGATATGTTTGCAGAGCTGGCAGCGGAATTGGACAAAACGATCATCGAGTTTGATGCAAAGGCATCTAACCAGTTCGCAGAGAAAGAATTGTATTATCAATATTTAATAGGATTTTTAAGACTGAACCACTATATCCCGCCCATGCAATAGAGAATATCGATGCACTAAATTGCAAAAGTGTACTAGCTTGGTTACGCAAGAATACAGAAAAAAGGTTAGGATTTTCTCCTCACCTCGGTTTGTCGACATAGATTCAGTTCAGCCGATTAGTTATTGAGCCCCTGTTGATTGGAGTGGA
>NZ_JBALSS010000001.1:229264-231578 GCF_036967045.1 Bacillus sp. JJ1609
GTTTGTCTACAGTCTGAGGTGAGGAATTTCTCCTCACCTTTAACTTTTTTATATACCCATTTTATAATCATATTCCTTCGCTTTATCAGGGGAAGAGTTTTCAAATTCCATTTTTAAGAATGGCTTATAGGAAGGTTCCACCTTTTTAACAAACGAATATGAACTGATCTTTTCCATTAACGCCTCTGTCTCTTCAAGGTTGCAATAGATCACGGCATATTTGAGTCTTTTCGAGACAAAATGAACATTTCCAAATCTTCTAAGCATCTTGGCTTGTTTCAGTGAATATAGCCAGACGATTATTCCTTGCCTCTGTCCTATCATATTCTTGGTTCCCCTTTGGTAAACGTTTGCTTTGTAATAGTCTAGCATATAAAAACCTAAGTTTTCAATGATGAATATCCAGTTTGCCCCTTTTGTGGTTATTGCGTATTATGTTAAGAATAGCGTAAAGGCTTATAAAGTGGTCCTGGATTAATGGGAACTGGTTACTGGCTGCTCACTGGAGCTGTACTAATAAAGCATTTCTAAGGTGATTATATGGATATTGAAGTAATCTGGACACAATTTTTAAAGATGCTTTGTGATGATAATTCAATTGCTCAAGCAAGTTATAAAAAATCCGCAGGTATCCCCTTCTTGTATATCCAGGCGAAAGATCATCCAAGCAAAAGTGAACTGGAAAACGCCATACGGCAATCAGCAGCTGGAGCAATGCAAGGCAAACAGCTTCATAGCGAAACTGAGTTTGTCAGAAATGAGGATAATCTTTTTGTATTCCGCCATCGTTTTTATGTCCCGCAAAGAAAAATGTTCTGCTGCGGAAATCTATGCCCAGATTGCATAAGACTTAAAACCTGGGAATAACGCACAGCGATGCGTTAAAGCGTTGGGGGTNNGTTGGGGGTCAGACCCCCGCTGCGTTAAAGGGGTAAAGAAAAGAGCATGGATTCGGTCCATGCTCATGCTGATCTATTATGCGGAACATCCACAGCTTCCGCCGCTGCCACAGCCGCCGCTGCAGGAGCTTTCGAAGAATGGGTTGCCAGTCGGCACTTTCACGCTTTCTGAGACTGACCTGCCGATAATGACACTTACTTCATCAAGAAGCCCCTGAAGGTCATTCTCGGCTTTCTTGAACTCCGCTATGACCTCATCCATATCAAGATCCCTTTTAACGATGCGAATCTTGCCCATAACTTCTTTATAGTCAGGATGATACTTCCCGAAACGCTGGACTTCCTCATAGCGATCCTTCATATCTACAAACTCATTTATCTTTCTTTGAGTTTCAGGATCGTTTTTAACACTATATAAACATTGCCGATAATGCTCGGCAATATCAGATTGCAAAATCATGCTGACAAGTTGTTCAGCTTCTTCTAATAACAAAACTCTTTCTGATGTAACAGCAAGCAATGCTGGCTCACCTCCGACCCCATTTTACCATGAATCCGCCAGAAATGCGAAATTTTCTGGTACGCGGCATTTTAAGATTGACGAGGCAAAAAATTAAAGCTCTCTTCACACAGAAGAAAGCTTCGTCATGATTGGGAATTCATGCTTGAGAACATATGCATCATCATTGATGCCATCTGGACACTATTGGAAAATTTCTGCACTTTATGCGGAATGGTTTTCTCGAAATGGTGGAGCGCAGCAATCTGTGCAGAGTAAATGTCACGTGGGTCCCTGCTAAGTTTTCTATACCAGTGTGGCTGGGCTCGGACAAACTCAATCAATTCTTTATTGGACCGCAATTGCTCGATTACCTCTTTTCTCATAATTAGCTCCTTCCTAATCCTTCCTGAATGAAAAAGGATGCCCCGGACCAGAGCTTTTTACAGACTGCTGGCCGCCTTTATTTCCCTGGAACTGCGAAAGTACCCCTTGAATCGCTCCGAGTGCCTGACTGATGTTAGAGATTTGTCCCTGCAATTGTTCTGGATCCATATTTTTCACTGCACCCATGATGGTTCCAAGCCAATCTGTTTTCTTTTCCTGTTCTTCGACTGAATCTTTATTTTCGCGGGTTTCACTGCTGTTCCATTTAGGATCATCCTCACCAAGCAGATACCAATCCTCATACAGCTCCTGCCAGGTCGTGTTTCCTTTTCTCACTTCCTGGATGAGCTCCGGATGATTCTTTACAAACTCCTTGAATTTTTGAACAGAGGGATGAAGATTTTTTTTGGCCATAGCTTTCACCTCACTGTGTAACAAATGCCTATAATAGCTTATGATTTACATTCAGATTGGTGAGGAAAATGCCTAATAATATATTAAATGTATTTTTTCTTTGGCTCTGTTAAAG
>NZ_JBALSS010000001.1:231701-260315 GCF_036967045.1 Bacillus sp. JJ1609
CGAGGAGGCTCAGCGCCAGCCTCGCGGAATGCGAAGCGTCTGGAACGAAAATCATCAGCCTTGTTTAACAGAGCCTTATCATTAACAGACGTTCTTGTTCATCAAATTTTTTTAAAGTGTTAAAATAAAATACAGAATATAAATGCTGGCTATTTTCGCTAAGATCCTCATTTTCCCACAAGGTTTGCAAGTGGGTTAAATAACCTTTGTATTACGAAAAAAAGCCATATAGAAAGAGGTAAATATATAGATGGAAAAAGAACTGCAACAGCTTTTAGAAGAATGCATCTCACTCTCCAGCGAACAAGATTTAGAAACTCTCCAGGTCGTTTTGTCAGGTGTAAAAAATAAACTTACTGGCAAAAACAGCACATTCATAGATGGCCTCCTTCACATGGATAGAAGACTGGATAATGAAACATGTGAGATTGACATACCAATCACGAAAATGCTCGATAATACCCTAGGCATCGTGCATGGCGGCTTTACTGCCACGCTGCTGGATACCGCAATGGGAACTCTCGCGAATAAGCTGCTCCCTGAAGGATATGCTGCTGTAACCTCACAGCTTAATATCCACTATCTGTCCCCAGGCATCGGAGAACGCCTGCACTGCAAAGCGTCTAATGTGCATAAAGGCAGAAGTACAGTAGTTGTTGAGGCAGATGTATTCAGATCTGACGGCAAAAAAATAGCACATTCATCAGGAAGCTTTTTCGTCGTGGAAAAACAACACAAATAGGGTGATTTTATGGTTACGGCAATTGTTATTCCGATCGTACTTGCTTATTTTTACTGGCTTACCAGGAAAGAAATGCAAGAAAATTACGAGGAGTGGATTAAATTAGAGGATATTCCTGAAGAAGCAATTGTTAGCGGAAAAATCATCGATGTAAGCGAACGAAAAGAACGATTCTATTATCACAGGTTTAACCATATTTCTATCATGAAGGTTCATACTGGTGTAAAAGAAATAAGTGTCAAAAAGGTGACCCCTTTGCGTAACGGAGTTCGAATTCCAGTATTTATAACAGGTGAAGTTGTACATTTATACGGAAACTGGAAAGAAGGACAGTTCTCAATAAACAGGGTGATAAAACAAGAAAAAGAAGCCTGACGAGAGTCAGGCTCCTTTTTTTATAATGAATAAATTTAAAATAGCTATTACTCTTTCCAGCGCTTCACAAAATTCTGTGTGTAATGCTTACGGTAAACACCGACTCCCAAGTGTGTAAATTCATTATTCAGCAAAGCTTCCCTGTGGGATTCACTGTTCAGCCAGCCTTCTACGACTGCTGGGGCATCAGTATAGTTGGCCGCAATATTTTCTCCTGCTAGTTCGTACAACACATCAGCTGCTTTTAAACGATCTGATAGATTACCGAATTTTTCGGACTCATGGGAAAAGTATTCCTCTTCTGCCATGTCTTTGCTGTGAGCATATGCAACTTCTGCCGTTTGGTCGTCCCATTGAAGATTCTCTAATGCGTGACGTGCCCTCATTACATTAGTGATATCAAGGATTTGTTTTTCCGTCCCTCCTTCAATTCTCAGCCAATCCTCTTCAGATGGATCTGGAGGCTCTATTAAGTCACCCCTGTATACCATTTCATACGGCCTTTGCTTTACTAGAGTGTCTTTATCCATATATCGAATGCTAGAAACAGAACCGGTAAATTTGTCTATATACAGCTGTACGAAGTAGTCACCCATTTTTACGATTGGCCTGGTATTCATATCCTGCTCTGAGAGTTCAAATTTATAAGTGCTTCCATTTAGTTCGAATGTGACTTCAGGTTCGATCACATTAAGGGCAAAAATTTCATCTACAGGCTGTCCAATTCTGAAAGGCTCTACATTGAGAGCCGAACCAATGCCATAAGCCGTAACGACCCTTCCATTAAGGACTCCTGCCTGGATATATTGGTCAAGGTCATTATTGAATACCCACCAATGAAAACCATAAGCAGAAAGATCCACTCTAGATGGCTTTCCAAGGACAGACTTCAGGGCATCAATATCCTTACCCAAAAGCGATCCCACACCCTTTTCCGGCTGGTGAATGCCTTCATGAAGGCTCTGGTCACTGATCTTTTTATTAAGAGATTCATCTACTTTAGGCTTTGTTTCCTGTTCCACTACCAAGTCATCACCGTTATTCTTGGTAAATCCCAGATATAAGCCAATCAATAAAAAGATTGCTGCAATTATTAAAATCCTTCCTATAGTGCGCAGATGGAAACCCCCTTTCTATTCAGCTCTATTCGAATGCTTTATTGTTGATAACTATGAGGCATAGATACATTTGTAAGAACATATAAGGCAGCAAAATACTCTGAACCCTTTAATCGTCAATGATCCCCAAAACAATTATTTAAGAAATCTGCCTACTAGTATGTTTTCTATTACTATATGAGCAATTTTTAAAATTATTATATCATTTATTGAGTTCTTTTTGATAGAAGCATTGAATTCGGAGCGAAAAACATAAAAAACCTCTTCATTTGGAGTACTCCGCCGTCCGCTTAATAGAAAACAAAAGGCACCCAGTTGGGTGCCTCCATTTTTTATTGCATTTGGCTGCCAGGTTCAGATATCTCAGAAAGTGCATGCTGCGCCTGGTCATCGGTAAGTTCATTTATAGCAAAGTCTCCCAAAGCCACAATTCCTATGAGTTTATCTCCATCCACAACTGGCAATCTTCTGATTTTATGCTGTGCCATAAGCTTAGTTGCTTCCTGTGTTGACATATCCGGTGTGGCAGTGACTAGATGATCGCTCATGACTGCCTCTACTTTAGAAGATGGCGGATGCTTCTCTGCTATGCCCCGAATGACGATATCCCTGTCGGTAATCATTCCAACAAGTCTGTCTCCATCTACAATCGGAATAGCACCCACATTTAGATCCTTCATCTTCACGGCAACCTCGAAGACATTATCCAACAAAGTACATGTTTCAACATCACTAGTCATGATTTCACGGATTTTACGCACCTCATAATCCTCCTTTTGTAAAAGCTTTGCATTGCTTTACTTTAAATTAGGATTTCCCGAACATGGTATTTTATGCTTGAAAGACTACATAATTCTAGCTTATCTATCAGATACTATCTTTGCCGCTGGTTAGAAGAATAGGGAATGGCTATTTTTTGCGATATGGAGTTTCAGTATGTACATCATTTTAAAGACTTTTTAAGTGGGAAAAAAATAAGGCTCGCTTATGGAGCAGCTGCAGATAAATAGCCGATGGTTGAATCTTAGAAACATCAGCAGTTGAAAAAAAACAAAGTGATTGAAGTTTCACTTTATATTCATTGCAACTTACTCATTTTTTTACTATTATTGAAACTGAGATATAATCTTCTTATAGAATATTTTAGCAGTGGTTTTTAGGAGGGAATAAGATGAAATTTGAAAATACCGGCATTGAAACATTAAAGGCAGACTTAAACCGTCTAGATGAGGTTATGCTAGAGCATGGTCTTGTACGTGAAGGGCAATGGGATTATGAACGTGTTACCTATGACAAAAAGTTCGAGATCAAAGAAGGTACATTCTATCTTCGAGTACAGGGCCATGTTCATGAAGGTGACGTTGGAGCCCATAAAGCAATCATTCAGCTGATGACTCCGTTGCTTGGAAAACATTATTACCCGCACGGTGTGGAATATGGTGAAGGTGAACATTTCCCTAAAGCACTCGTAAGCCAGTGCGATAAGCTACTTAAAGAGGTTAAGTCAGACGTCGAGAAATTCTCATTATAAGAGCTAAATATCCAATATGCGATAAATGATTCCCACAAGCTTTCTGAACACAAAAGACGCATGCAAATGCGTCTTTTTTTACATCTGATGTATTCCAGTAATAATAATATCCACTCGCTGCACTTTAAACGAAGTTAACAACAGAATTTCCTCCGTTATTTTATGCTGCAACTCCAGAGCATCGTGAAAAATAGTTGATGCACCAATCCTCGCGCTTACATAGATTTTAACATTTATTATTTCTTGTTCAATTTCAACTATTACCCCATGGTCAGAAAGGACATTCTTTCTTAATTTTGAGGATAATCTTGTTCTCTTCTTGAAACCAGATTGTTTAAAATACTGGCTTTCGTTAATATTGGCGTGAACAATCGCACAGACAGCACTGCATACCTCCCTTAAAAATGGCGGCATGATGTTCTTAGTATTCTTCATTGCCCCACCCCTTATATTTGAAGGCTGATTTCGCAGAGATTATTTTTTACATATATCGATATTCTTTCCGGGTATTGATTATATTCATTTTCTTTTCTTATGGCTCGAGAACGAAGAGTTCAATAAATAGTCTGAAAAGCAACATTGTTCTCGAAAAAAGCATAGAAATAACGGTTTAACGTTGATTTTTGTTGTTTCTTATATTAAATGCGTACTATAATTTAAATGTTAAGGTTTTTTATTTTTTAGTTGTTTCCAATCAACAAGTTACCAAATCAACAATAACCTATAAACAGCCATTTTTTTGGCTGAAAGGCTTATAGGGCCAACGTATTTTGTTTGTCATGTGGTATATACTCACAAGGAGTATAGAAAGGAGTTCCCATTGTCCGGTATTTTTACAAAACGGTTCATCTTCATAACATTGATTGTCATGCTTGTAGCTGCAGGGCTTTACGTTATCCTGCCGGTATCTATCCCGCTTATTGTTGCTCTGATCACGGCTCTATTTCTTGAACCAGCGGTTGTGTATTTCCAGAATAAATTCAAGATAGGGCGCCGTCTCTCTGTACTTGGAATCTTTCTATTATTTGTTTTGCTTATGGTAGTTACCGGTTACTTCCTAACCACGACTGCTGTAACAGAAGCAATAGACCTTATCGAGAACACGCCAGTATACATAAATGAAATAACGAATGCCTGGTACAAAGCAGAAAACAGTTTTGTGGAAGCAGCTAATGATCTTCCTAAGGAAGTAGTTATTGAAATCAGCGACCGGGCTGAGGAATTTTTGAATAAGCTCAAAAATGACATGATTGCCTTCATTAATATAAACAATTTGAAGGCATTACTGACCTATATCCCTAACTTTCTGATCAGTTTCCTTGTCTACTTAATTGCATTATTTTTGTTCTTGCTTGAATTACCAGCCTTAAGACAAGGTGTGTACAGTCACTTAACTGAGAAAACGGCTGACAAGGTCCACTTTATGACTTCAAGGCTGTCATATGTCGTATTTGGATTTTTAAAAGCTCAATTTCTGGTCAGCGTCATCATTTTCATCGTATCTTTGATTGGCTTGCTCTTCATTGCGCCGGAATATGCTATTGTCATGTCTGCTGTCATATGGGTGATTGATTTTATACCTCTCATCGGTTCAATCGTCATATTGGCACCATGGTCCATCTTCCACCTTGCTACAGGCAATATTGCGCTGGGAACCCAGTTGGCAGTCCTGGCAGTCATTTTATTGATAATCCGCCGCACAGTGGAGCCAAAGGTAATGGGAAGCCATATCGGCCTTTCCCCACTTTCAACACTGATCGCTATGTATCTTGGCTTAAAGCTGTTCGGCATCCTGGGCTTCATCATCGGTCCTCTGATCCTTATTGGATTCAACTCAGCTAAAGAAGCAGGCATAATAAAAATGAAATTTAAAATATAGCTAAAAAAACCCGGGCGCATTAGGTGCACCCGGGTTTTACATTGTATTTGATATTGTGGCGGCATGTCAGGTTTTACACTCTTTAGCCACATGCCTTATAAAAAAGTGCTATATAGCAGCTAAGATGTCAAATGAGCTAGACTAAAAGAAATCATAGAAGAAAGGATTGAATGGAGGAATCAATTTCTCCAACTCTTGTACCTCATCAAAATTACCGTGGATCATATTCATGTCAAACAACTCCAATGGCCGCTTATAACCAAATAACATGGCAGTAAGAGTGTTCATATTAAGATGCAATCCTCTCTGCGGCGTCTTTACACAAGAGTTCCCTTCTTTAACAGGAAAGAATTTAACCCCTTCCGGCTCAATTATATAGGATCCGCTATTCCATGGTGCCATTGAGTCTTCTAAATGCAAAAAGACTTTGCTGCCATCCTTATTGAAAGGATATGACTTTATTGCTTTTTCAGCATTTACAATCCTACCCATAAAATAAGGATATATTTCTGTTTTTAGCTTTGGCATGCTTAAGAAATACGGGAAAGATTCATGCACTGAGAGCCGCATTTCAACCCGGTCCACCATTGAATCATGCTGACAGATGTAGTTCCACAGTCCTAACCTTGCTTCATGATCAAGAGGTACGTATTCCTCGACCTTCATAACCTGATTGCTGACTTCATATAAAAGATATCCTGTTGGTTCATTCTCTGAATTATAGTAAACAGCAGCGGTCTGGCAACCGTAGATGCTGTTCTGCCACCAACTGAGATCCCTTTCAAGCATTGCACTGTGCCTCACAGCATATTTGTCATAAACCACTTCTATGTCAGAGGAATGGGACTCCTTTTTATACCTCTTAATTTTACCTGTAAAGTCCCCAATGGGTTTCAAATCGTTTTTCACAATCTGTATAGTGCGATAATCAGAAATGATTTCCCAGCCATACCTTCTGTAAAAATGGATATCGAATGGATGAAGGAATGAAACAATGTAATTTTCTTCATACATCACTTCTAGTGATTTTTTCATCAGCGCGTTTACATATCCCTTTCGCCTGTGCTCGGGATAAGTTGCCACACCAGCAATGCCTCCCATTTTCCAATCCATTTTACCAAGCTTGATGCTTAAAGATAAGATATGTAACTTTGAAACAAGCTCTTCTCCCTCAATAATACCAAGCAGCCTGTGCTGTTTTAATTTTTCCAATCTCTTTGGAATATCTTTTACCGGCACTTGATATTGGAATGCATACATGGAAAGTTTCATGGATTGCATAAAATCTTCTTCTGTTAACACTTTGATTTCCAAACTAATCTCACCCCTTATTCATCAATATTTCGGTTTCATAACCGTTAAACCCTTCAAATAATAAAAAAACATTGCTTAACGCAATGTTTTTAAAAACGAAATTTTAAAATCCTAATATGGCTTTTATAACAGAAGTAGTTTCTCCGCCTTTATAAAATACATAAAGCAGCATATACACAGCTACTCCGGTAATCGCGGTAAAAAACCAGACGATACTTGTAATTGGTCCTAATTTACGGTGACGCTCAAGATTGTTCTTATAGCCTGTGTACAATGAGATAATTCCAAGGACTGCACCGATTGTTGCTAGTGAAATGTGAAAGATCAAGAAAACTGTGTAATAAATCTTGATATTTTCTGGTCCACCAAATGAGGTATTGCCGATAAAGATCGTCCGAGATGCGTATATAACAAAGAATATTAACGCAAATATGCCAGCCAGCATCATTATCTTCCGGTGTTTCTCAATTTTTCGTTGTTTTATCTGAGCCCAGCCGATCGCAACAAAGATGGCGCTCAAAACGATAAACGATGTGCTGATCGTTGGCAAGATTGGTAAATTTGACATGTAAATTCCCTCACAATCATTATTTCTACATAAGATTAATTGTAGGTGACAGATGTTATTTTTTCAATCATTGATTCTCTGTCAGTTAAAATAAAAATGGCTCCCCACAAAATGGAAAGCCAAAATTCATCTTGATTACTCTACTGTTTGAGGAGCACGTGCCAGATTTATAGCGTCCTGCTCAGTCTGGTCCTCTTCACTTCGGAACCATTGGAAAAATGCATATCCAAGGAAGAAACCATAAACGAGTTCCTGGATGACTTTCATGATCACTCCACCTAGCCGCTGGTCATCCAGCAGCGACATAGAACTGAAGGTTTCCGGACCGCTAAGATTGAGCGAAGAAAGGGTTGTTGTTGGTACACATAATTGCAGTGCCTGTGCCCATGCATTGGGATCCGAAAACGTAGCATACATCGGAGCATCAGCAAAAATAATTAAAGCACATGCAGGAGTTATCAGGACACCATCGGCAAAGATATAACCCATCTTTTTAACACCGGATAATGTCTGATATTCTTCCAGTTCATTTATAAGCGGCCACCACATTAGAATCGCAAAAACAAAGAGCATCGAAGTATATCCAGCATGAAGCCACATATCTGTTTTGACGAAGTCAAAAATTAGCGGAATATGATAAATCGAAAATATTCCATTAAACATGATTAAGGCAATCAAAGGCTTAGTTAAAAAACGAAATACAGGCTCAATGTATGGAAGTGATAAAAACGCCCTCCAAAGCCAATTAGGCACGCCAAAAATCAATAGTGGAGGTGCAATCAAATAGAGGACCGACATCTGGATCATGTGCATATAGAACATGATGTGGCTCATTAAATCTACCGGTGAGCCTTTTATTGAATAGAGCACGATGATAAAGGCTGTAAAATAAGCAGCCTGCTTTTTCGTTGCTGGTACTCCATCCTTAAATCGGCTGTAGTATTTAAAAACAATAAGGTAGTAAGCTATTAATAATCCTGCCAGCGCAAGAAAAAACAACGGGCTCCATAAGGCTCTGAATCCAAATATATCAAGAGTAAGCATAATTTTTTCCACCCCGTCTAAATAAAAAAACTTTACTTCCATTATACTTTCATTGGAATTCAACTTCAATGAATTGACTCTTCCATTAAATGCTAGAGCAATAGTACTCAAAGAAAAAATCGGCTTTTTTGGCCGATTTTTTCTTTGAATTATTCTTTTTAAAGCTTACCACCAAATAATGGTCGTAAAAGTCAGGATTGCGATTGCTCCGACAAGTACTCCTGAGTATAGGAATAATGAAACTGCTTCATGCCCTTTGTGGCTCATGTGCATGAAATAGTAAAGCTGGAAAATAACCTGAACTACTGCAAGCAGCAGAATAAATGGTACTGTAAACCAGCCTGAAAATCCTTCATATCCTACAGCAACGAAGGCAACGATTGTCAAGAAAATCATCAATGTGAAAGAAACGATTTGGTATCTCATCTCTTCGGCGCTTTTTTTGCGACGATATTCGATGTCTACTCTTGGGTTCCCTGAACTTGGTTGTTGATTCGCCATCAGATTATCCCACCATTCCCATTAGATATACTACCGTGAAGATGAATACCCATACAACGTCAATGAAGTGCCAGTAAAGGCTGGCAACATAGAACTTAGGAGCGTTGTAGAGATTTAATCCACGCTTTGAGTTACGAACCATTAATGTAGTGATCCATAGTAAACCGAATGCAACGTGACCACCGTGGAAGCCCACTAGTGTATAGAAGGCTGATCCAAATGCACTGCTCGTGAATGTATGGTGAAACTCATGTACATAATGATTGAACTCGTAAATTTCCAAACCAAGGAAAGCTGCTCCTAAAAGGACCGTTAATCCTAACCAAAGCTGCATCTTCTTGAAGTTGAAGTTCTTCATGTGATACATAGCATATACACTTGTTAAAGAACTTGTAAGTAGAAGCATAGTCGCTGCAAAAGCAATCGGAATTTCGAAAAGGTCTTTTGCAAGAGCCATTTCTGCATTTGGAACTTTATCTTTTAGTGCAAGATAAGTGGCGAAGAGAGAGGCAAACAATACCGTCTCTCCACCAAGGAAAAACCAGAAGCCCAAAAACTTGTTTTTTGCTTCGAGGGTTGCTTTTTCAGGCGCGGCAGGCCATGTTTCATAAGTGAATTTTTCTTCAGCTTGCATTATGCCTTTACCCCCTTATCATTATCTTCATCAATTAAATCTTCTTTATGAATGTGGAATCCATGATCATCCTTAATAGAGCGTACGAACATTGATCCTAAAGTAATAGCCATTCCGAGAATCAGAACGAGTAGTCCCCAATCTTTTTCTGCGTGGTACGTTGCTCCAAATGCAGCTACGAATAGTCCAAATGATATTACGAATGGAATGAAAGAATTGTTAGGCATATGGATATCCCCAAGCGGTTCAGCTGGAGTCATGCCTTTTTTGCCTTCCATTTTTTCAAGCCAATATGCATCCAATCCACGAACTAAAGGAAGCTGCTTAAAGTTGTAGAAAGGCGGTGGTGACGAAATAGCCCACTCAAGTGTTCGGCCATCGCCCCATGGGTCATTCCCAACTTTTTCGTTTTTAACACTAGTCATGATGACGTTTATTAATAGAACGATTACTGCAACAGCCATGAAGCCTGCACCAATTGAACTGATCATGTTTCCAGTTTCAAAACCTTGTCCAGGCAAGAATGTGAAGATACGGCGTGGCATCCCCATCAATCCCAAGAAGTGCTGGATAAAGAACGTTAAATGGAATCCAATAAGGAATAACCAGAAAGTAATTTTACCTAAAGTTTCATTTAACATTGTTCCAAACATCTTTGGCCAGTATAGGTGTGTTCCGGCGAATAGCGCGAACACTACACCGCCAACGATAACATAGTGGAAGTGAGCTACTACGAAATAGCTGTCGTGATACTGATAGTCAGCTGCAGCAGATGCAAGCATAACACCAGTTACACCACCTGCAACGAATGAAGGAATGAAAGCAACTGCCCAGAGCATTGGTGTCGTGAACTTAATGCTTCCTCCCCACATAGTGAACATCCAGTTAAAGATCTTAATACCAGTCGGAACAGCAATAGCCATTGTTGCTACCGCGAAAATAGCGTTCGCAATTGGTCCCAATCCAGTTGTGAACATATGGTGAGCCCATACCATGAATCCCAGGAAACCGATCAATACGGTTGCGAATACCATGGATGAGTATCCAAATAGACGTTTTCTAGAGAAAATTGCGAAAATCTCAGAGAAAATACCGAATGCTGGAAGAATCAAGATATAAACTTCAGGGTGTCCAAAAATCCAGAAAAGGTGTTCCCAGATTATTGTGTTACCGCCCATACTTGCATCGAAGAAATTAGATCCGAACATACGGTCAAAAATCATTAAGAACAAACCTACAGTTAACGGAGGGAATGCAAATAGGATCAATGCTGATGTTACAAAGGTTGACCAAGTGAACATTGGCATTCGCATATACGTCATCCCTGGTGCACGCATGTTAATAATTGTGACCAGGAAGTTAATTCCACCCATTAATGTACCAGCACCGGAAATCTGTAATCCCAATGCGTAGAAGTCGATACCGTGGCCTGAAGACGCAATGGATAGTGAAGCGTATGATGTCCATCCCGCATCAGGAGCTCCGCCAAGGAACCATGATAGGTTCAAGAAAACTCCACCAAAGAAGAACAGCCAAAAACTTAATGCATTCATGAATGGGAATGCAACATCACGCGCGCCAATTTGCAGTGGCATGACAGCATTCATGAATGCGAATAATAGCGGCATCGCTGCAAGGAAAATCATCGTTGTTCCATGCATTGTAAGGACTTCATTATAAAATCCCGCGCTTAAAAAATCATTGTTAGGTACAGCCAGCTGAATACGGATGAACAACGCTTCCAATCCACCAAGGATAAAGAAGAATCCGCCAGCAATTAGATAAAGGATCGCGATTTTCTTATGGTCGACTGTTGTTAAGAACTCCCATAAAGTCGCGCCGAACCCTTTTTTCTGAGCATAGGTACTCACAGTTTTACCTCCCTTTCAAACAAATCCCCTGTTATTTCTGGACTTTCAAGCCCATCAGATATTCTGTTAATGCTTCAATCTGGTCATCGGATAATTCACCGTATGCACCAGTCATTTTGTTGCCTGGCTTGTATGCATCTGGATCTTCTAACCATTTCTTAAGGTCTGCTGGAGTATGGTTAAGGACACCAGCAATACGTGAACGATCACCAAAGTTTGTTAAGTTAGGGCCTACACGAGCTTTTTCAGGAGCAGTGTTTGCCGGTGTAACAGCATGGCATCCAATACAGCTGTTATTGAAAATTTCTTGTCCTTCTTGTGCAGTTTGAGTTTCTGCTTTCACAGGCTCTTTAACTGTCTGCATGCCTGCTACCCATTGATCGAATTCAGCGCGAGGCAGTGCCTTTACCTTGAAGTCCATCAATGCGTGAGAAGGTCCGCAAAGCTCAGCACATTTCCCGTAGAAAAGTCCGCCAGCTTCATCGGCACCCTTGCTGTCAAATTCAAGCCAGAACTTGTTGACGTTTTCTGTGTTTGTATCCATTTTACCGCCAATTGACGGAATCCAGAAAGAGTGTTTTACATCAGAAGCTTTAAGGTTAAAGTAAACCTTTTCATCTGTAGGGACCACTAATTCCTGGCTTGTAATGATTTTTTCATTCGGATACTCAAATTCCCACCAGTAAAGATTTGCACGAACGTTAACAACAAGAACATCCGTTTTACCATCTTTATTTTTCTTATCCATTGGTGATACATTCGCCAAATTGAAAGTTTGTGCAACAGTTGGTACAGCAAGAATTAAAAGCAATAAGATCGGAATAACTGTCCACAGGATTTCAAGCTTGTGGTTTCCTTCAACCTGCTTTGGAATTTCACTGTCACTCTTCCTGCGGAATTTCATTACAACATAAATAAAAATGATTGTGACAACAGCAATTACTCCCACCATAATTGCCGTACTCAATAACATGAGTTCATACTGTGATTGCGCAACTTCACCTGCAGGTCTTAATGTAGACAGGTAAGGTTCTCCACAGCCGGACAAGACTAATGCCATCATTGCGAACACTGATAGCAGACGCCATTTAGCAAGCATCTTCATAGCTTTATTAAACCCCTCTTTCGTAAAAAATCTTATAAATTTTGTTGTTAAAATATATGGAAAAATCCCCTCTCGTCAAAGAGAGGATCTCCTAACAAAGGTTAAATTAATGTGACAATTACCATAGCGACAAACATGACTGTTAAGTATTGTAATGAATATATAAACATCATTTTTGCCCATTTAATATCATCTTTAAGCTTGAGACCATAGATTCCCAAAGCTAGCCAGCCAATATTCAGTACTGTAGCAAGAATGATGAATGGAATCCCAAGGGATGGAAGGAAAAATGGCAATGGCAGCAATGCAGCTACCCACAAGAAGATTGATCTTTTCGTTGCCTTGAATCCTTTTACAACAGGAAGCATTGGAATGCCAGCTGCCCGATATTCTTCTACCCTTCTCATAGCAAGCGCATAAAAGTGAGGAGGCTGCCAAACAAATACAATGGCAAACAGCATCCAGGCCATCACATCGAGATTGGCATCTACTGCTGCCCAGCCGATTAATGGCGGGACCGCTCCGGAAATGCTTCCGACAATTGTGTTAGAAACATACTGGCGCTTTGACCACATCGTATAAAGAACTACATAGCTGAATACGCCAATAATCCCAATAACCGCTGCTGTTAATGTAGTTGTTAATAAGAATGCCGTTCCTGCCCCAATAAGAAGGAAACTCATCAGTGCTACCTTGCCAGGCTGCACCCTCCCGGTCACAGTCGGCCTACCCTTTGTTCTTTCCATTAGATGGTCAATGTCACGGTCAATATAGTTGTTAAGGCTGCATGAGCCCGCGACAATAAGGGATGATCCTATCAACGTAACCAGGATTAAATCAATATTATCCAGAAAATGTGCGCCGCTAAAATGAAGCGCCAGCCATAATCCAGTAAAAGTGGTCATCGCGTTTGAATTCACAATGCCTACTTTTATTAATGCAAGAAAGTCCTTTAGCACCGTGTTCTCCACGGCTGCTGGCTGTCCGTTCTCTAATACAGCTTCACTGAAAGCTTTTGAATTAGACATCCATATCCTCCTTCATCCCCTTTTATTGTTAAATTTGGCAAGCAAATTTTCACAAAAAAAAGAAGAGTTTATATTGCTATATCTAACGGTAGTTTTCACTAATCCCAACGTGTAAAGGCTGTTAAATGTTTGTGTAGAAAAATAACACCTACGTTGTATATTAAATCACACTTCACAACTTTTTTGTGAATTTTTTTTGAACAAAATTTGACTAATTTGTGTCTTACCGCCATTATCCATAAAGTTCTTTTCTATTGCAAGAAATAATCCTATAAAATCAAGACAAGATGATTTCGCTGTCTTTCATCTTAATATATATATTTTTGGATAATATTCTCATGATAGCCATAAAGCTTGTATGTATTCTTTTTTGTAAGACAATTACATGCCTGGCACTGTGCATTTTACCTATAAAAATCCTGAATGTCCATTAAGGACAAGAAGTATTGAATATTTATCTTTTATTGTGTAGTATCTTAAGTATTGCTTTCTATCCTTTTTCGTCAAAATTCGTTAATATATGGGTAGAATTTCTACTTTTCTACAAGATTCTTTTATTATACATGTCAAGTTTATTATTTGACAACTTATCGAACTTTAAATAAGCAGGTGATGATTATGAAACGTTCCCTCAAGTGGCTTGCTGTATTGACCACGATCGGAATGCTTTTAGTTTTGCTCGGAGGAGCACTTGTAACTAAGACAGAATCAGGCATGGGATGCGGTCGATCCTGGCCGCTATGTAATGGAGAATTTGTTCCGACTGATATTACACCGGAATTAATTATTGAACTTGCACACAGGCTTGTTTCTGGTAGTGTCGGTATTATGGTCCTGGCCCTATCAATTTGGACATGGAGGGCAATCGGCCATATTCGTGAAACAAAGTTTTTATCTGTATTATCATTTTTCTTTTTAATGCTTCAGGCATTGATTGGCGCAGCAGCCGTGAAATGGGGGCAATCTGACTTTGTATTGGCACTCCATTTTGGCATTTCACTCATCTCATTTGCTGCTGTTCTTTTATTGACCATGCTTATTTTTGAAGTCGATAAAAAATTTCAGGCCGAAAAGCTTGTGATCGATAAGAGAATGAAGTTCCATATCATTGGACTTTCTGCATACAGCTATATGGTCGTATACACAGGTGCACTAGTAAGACATATGAACGCCAGCCTGGTTTGCAAGGACTGGCCATTATGCACCAATGAAGGGACTCTGTTTCCGACTAATATTTATGAATGGGTCCAGATGGGCCACCGGGCGGCAGCCGGATTCATTTTCATATGGATTGCATATGTCACCTACCTGGCAATTAAAAATTACAAGGATCAGAAAGTATTGTATTGGGGCTGGATTATTTCTTTCATTCTTGTATCACTTCAGGTAACGGCAGGCGCATTGATCATATTTACAAGACTTAACTTATATATTGCATTAGCACACGCATTCTTTATCTCTGTACTGTTCGGTGTATTTAGCTACTTTATTTTACTTGTTTCCAGAAGCAAGAAAAATGCAGCAAATATCCAAAAGCATAACCCGGTGGATCTTCCGCCAGCAACAGCAAAATAAAGAGCTGCAGCGATTGCTGCAGCTCTTTTTGATTTTTAGGATCTGAATTTAAATGTGTTCTGCGATACTATCGCAGGCTTTGGATTCGGCTCGGCAGCTTTGTCATTCTTGTACTTCTCTTCGTAATTAACAAACATCGAAATGTTCACGAGAATTCCAGTAGCTATTGCCAGCTGCAGCAGTGAAGATCCTCCATAGCTTACAAATGGCAGCGGTACTCCAGTTAACGGAATAACACCGGAAGCTCCACCTAAGTTTATGAAAGACTGAATGCCAATCATGCTGGAAATTCCAATTGCCAGCAGGCTCCCAAACGGATCCTTGCACCTCAAACCTATAAATATTCCTTTTAATACTATAAAAGCGAGACACACTAATACAAACCCAACTCCGAATATACCAAGTTCCTCAGATATGACCGCAATGATAAAGTCAGTATGCGGTTCTGGCAAATAGCCTAGCTTTTGGACACTTTCACCCAGACCAAGCCCCTTCAGACCACCGGAACCGATAGCATAATAAGAGTTCGCGAGATGGTATCCGGAATCCTTTTCATCTGTAAAAGGATTGCTGTACGCAGTAAAACGCTCAATTCTCGTTTCTGAGAAAATTTCATCCTGAAGCAAAAGAACTAATGGGATAAGAAAGACCAAACCAATAAGAATCAGCTTTGAAATATTTCTCAGGTTCATTCCTGAAGAAAAAATAATCGTTGCCGCAATCGCAAAAATGATTGCGGCGGTACCAAAGTCCGGCTGAATCGCTACAAGTATGCATACCAATACCAGATACACTAGAGGAGGCACAACACCTCTATTAAATTCATTTATGTAGGATTGCTTTTTTGCATATACAGCTGATAAATAAATGATCACGCTCAGCTTAGCAAATTCAGAAGGCTGGACGCTTCTTGCTCCAATTTCAAACCAGCTGAGGGCATTATTCGTTACCTTCCCAAAAAGAAATAGAGCAGCAAGCCCTCCTAAAATAAAGGCGACCATTGGCAAGAGAATTTTTGTGCTTTTCATTGCTTTATAAGGAAAGAAAGCAGCAAACACAAACAGAATGGCTGATAGAGTTAGATTTAATTTCTGTTTTTGATAAAAGAAGTCGCTAGGATAATCATATCTTTGGATGGCAGTGACCATGCTGGCACTGTAAACCATGACAAGTCCGAACAAGCATAGGAGCGTAATTACAATGATCAATGAATAGTCATATGATTTCAGTATTTTTTTAAACATCGTCTCTTCCCCATCTTCTAAGTTGTTTTATCTATTCTACTATAAGTTGTAATATCCTGCCTTAGTTTAAGTAAAAGTTCGTGAAAACTTAAAACATCTTTAAACTATGTCATATGGGAGTAACCAAAATAAGGTGCCCTTTTAGTTTCGCGAAAACATAATCACAAAAAAACTCAAACAATCGATTCGGATTGTTTGAGTTTTTATGAATTTATTTTTTTAACGAAGCCTCATGCAGTGCAGAAAGTTCTCTTTCCAATTGGTCAAGAATAACTTTACCGTCCGATTCTTCGATTAAGCCGAGTCTGACTGCAAAATCTATTTCTCTTGATAAGCCGAACATCTGCGTATCCAAAACCTCTTCATAAAGAGGGCATTGAGGCATTGTCAGGTTATCCATTTGCACTTTGATCAGCTTTAAAATTTTATCAGCGTCAGCCTTAAGCAAGGCATGGGCTTTTTCCTGATGGTTTATTATCATATCAGACGCCAACTTGATCCCCCCGTTTCCGAGCGATTACCCGATCCTATCTTTAAATTTTACCCTTAAGCAACCAAAAATGCAAGAATATTAAGGATTCAGAAATTATTGGATACAAGCTGGACCACCAGTCAGAATGACAATTTTTCAATTTATCGATATACTAAGGAAAGAAGATGTCTAATAGCAGGAGGAACATCATGGAATCTATTATCCCTATTAAAGGTAAAGTGAAATACAAGATCACATTAGATCCCGGCGTCTGGATTTTTGACGACCGAAAAGTAGATTTGAATACATATTTTCAGCAAGAACAATCACAAAACAGCGATCTTGAAGAATATACTAAGTCCATTTCGAAGCATTGGGACCGCGAAATTATGGAAGGTGCTGTCTATCCCCCAACGTTAAAAACAGAAGTTAAGTTCCAAAAGGAAAAAGTGCTGACCGGTACCTTTGGTATTCCATTCAAGCCATTTCTTGAAAATGCTGAGCCGGAATCCGATGCGAAATACGTTCTGATTGTATGCGGCATGGAGGAGGTTAAACTTCCTTTATCAGAAGCTTATAGTCTCGTTTTGGGATTTTCAAAAGACGGTAAGCCATTAAGGGAAGATGGCCCCTTGCATGTTTACTATCAAGACGGCTCAAATTTGGAAAGTCCAATCAAAAAAGTGACTGGATTCACTGTTGAATAATATGTATGGGTTAACCGAACGGGCATCTTTAGTGATGCCCGTTTTTTTTTAGCTCTTTGCATAAGACTGTTTCCGTTTATTTATGGATTACTAATAACTACGGATATCCTAATGTTTACGATACCAAATTTTATTTAAGCAAATCTGCAGCAAGCTGTGCGAGAGCGGATCTCTCCCCCTTCACGAGCTGTACATGGCCTGCAATTTGCTGGTCTTTAAATTTTTCCACCACATAAGTAAGGCCATTATTGTAAGCATCCAGGTATGGATGATCGATTTGCTCTGGATCTCCCATCAATACAATTTTGCTTCTTTCCCCTACCCTTGTAAGAATCGTTTTCACTTCATGTTTAGTCAGATTCTGCGCTTCATCTATAATAATGAATTGATCAGGAATACTCCTGCCTCTGATGTAGGTTAATGCTTCCACTTCGATAGACCCCATTCCGGCAAGGATGGCATCCAGTTCTCCAGGTTTTTTTGTATTGAATAAATACTCAAGATTATCATAAATCGGCTGCATCCATGGCCTCAGTTTTTCCTCTTTTTCACCAGGAAGGAAACCTAGATCTTTCCCAACAGGAACTATAGGCCGGGCCACAAGCAGTTTTTTAAAGATGCCGAGATCTTCCGTCTGCAAAAGGCCGGATGCCAGCGCAAGCAGCGTTTTGCCTGTCCCCGCACGCCCAATGAGCGTAATAAGAGGCATGTCTTTCCGTAATAATAATTCTAAAGCCATAATTTGCTGTACATTTCTTGGTCTGATTCCCCATATATGCTTTCCTTCATGCTCAAAAACCAGTTTCTTCACTTTTTTCTTCTTGCTGTCCACCATGCCAATTGCTGATGCCGAACTCCCGAGAATATCCTTCATGATTAAAAATTGATTTGGATAGACAAAATTTTGACCATTCAGATCAGATATATCTAGTTCTCCCTTTTCATAAAAACGATTAAGAACCGCAATTTCCAGGTATACCTCTGCATAGCCCGAGTACTGATGATTTATTTCCACTACCCGATCGCTCAGAAAGTCTTCGGCGAGCAGCCCAATCGCATCCGCTTTTACCCTCACCAGCGCATCCTTGCTGACTAGGATTACCTGACGGCCATCTTCTTTTGTTTGCTCTTCAAGGCTTAAGTTCTTGGCTACAGCCAGTATTCGGTTATCATTTGTTTTTTCTACAAATATTTCCTGCAACTGATGGAATGATCGGTGATTAAGCTCTATCCGGAGAGTGCCTCCTCCTTCAAGATTAATCTTTTCATGCAGTTTTCCTGTTTCCCTCATCCCATCTATAAGCCTTGAAACCTGGCGTGCATTACGCCCTATCTCATCCATATATCTCTTCTTCGAGTCAACTTCCTCCAGAACTACAGCAGGTATGACAACTTCATTATCTTGAAAGGAGAAAATAGCATGCGGATCCTGTAATAAAACGTTTGTATCCAGTACGTATATTTTACTCAAATTGATGCCTCCCGCCTTCTTGATCTCGACTCCGGCCGACTTGGCAGCCTTGGCCGTGACTTTTGTAAAATATATGACTTCTTGTATAAAGATAGAAGATATTTTGCACAATAACCACTGAGGATTTCTTTTATCAAGCATCCTTCCGCGCTATTTTTTTCCAGTTAGCAATGCAATAAGCGGCCGATGCTTTTCACCTGTACTTTTGAAAGATGAATTTTAGACTGATTAAAAACCCATAAGTTCCCATCAACATTCAGCGAAATCCATAAAAATTTCATGGCCGGAGGGGTTAAGATGATTAGATTGCTTGCCGTTTTGTCATTATTATTATTTATGAGCGCCTGTAATGCCCTGAATAATGCAAGGGAGGGAGATAATAACCATAAAGTAAAAGTCCAAAACACTGCTATTCAACAGGTAGACCGTAAGTCAGGCCAGCAAATTTCAAAGCATCTCGTGGGACTGACGACACGCGTGCCCAATGTAGATGATGCAACGGCAGTCGTGATTGGAAGGTACGCAATCGTGGGAATTGATGTCAATGACAAAATGGAAAGATCAGAGGTTGACACTGTCAAATACACCGTTGCTGAAACCTTAAGAAAAGATCCACACGGAGCACGTGCGGTTGTGGTAGCTGACCCAGACGTCACCGCAAGGCTAAAAGAAATTTCAACAGATATCAAAAATGGAAAACCAATCCAGGGCATCATGAATGAACTTTCCGACATAACCGGTAGAGTAATGCCCGAGGTACCGGCTGACTTGATTGAGCCACAAACAAAGAATCCTACCGAAGATCCTAAAAATAAGCTTAGCGACAAAGAAAAGAAAAAACTTGAAAAGAATCAGGAGCAGGAATCAAATTATCATAAATAGCTGATTTATGAGAGTAGATTATCCATTAATGAAAGAGATGGCACATATGATATCTTGACATCGCATACGAATATCTAAGCACTTCAAAATGTACAATTCCCACATGCTTGTGACGCCTCCTCAGGATATAAAGTCGCCTTATGATTTCCAGGAATGAACGCTGCTCCAGGTCATTAAAAAAAGCTTAGTCATTTACGACTAAGCTTTTCTCATTGCATCCATAACCTGCTTATCCAAACGGGCAGCTGCATCTTTATCATATGTTTTGTCATATTGCGGTTCTGCGACAATTTTTGATCCGTAAAACATTACATCCCTTACTTCACGGACTTTAATTTCTACCAGAGCAAGCTTCAACGGAACATCCTCAAGCTTCTCTTGCTTCACACTTGCTTCCCCGCTGATTGAATATGTAGATTCATTTGCGATTAAGTTGATCACCGCTTTATCATTGCTTTTAATATTCTCGATGATGCGGGAACGGTTATCTACCGCAAAATAAATGGTTTGCTCATCCTTTGCCAGCACCCATGAAATAGCACTTACATTCGGACCGCCTGTTTCATGGTCGACTGTCGCCAATGTAACGAAACGTTCTTTTTGCAGTTCATCAAATAAAGCTTTTATCAGTTTAGGTTCAACTTGATTTGCCATATACACCCTCCTTAAACTATCATAATAGTACTACGAACCCTTTATACAGGGCAAATCAAACGATTTTTCACTTTTTAGACTAAAAACAATGATATACTATAATATAATCCAATCCGAAACATGCTATGTATGTTTATTATTAATAAGAGGTGTGATAATGAGAGTAAAATGTGTGCTGTGCGATAAAATTGAAACAATCAATAGTGATACACTTCAGGCAAAACGGCTTCGGAATCGTCCGATCCATACATATATGTGCAATTCCTGTGATGAAAGGATTGCCGAAAAAACTAAGCTCAGACAGGCTACCGGCAATTTCCGCCTCTACCGTTCACGTGTCGAAAAAGACGACTGGTAAAAGCCATCCCTCTCCATAACTGTGTGAAGTGACTATAATGAAAAATCCGCCTCATCAAGGCGGATTTTTTTTAATCTTTTTCAGGGTAATTCAGATATTTGTCAGGCTCCTGCCTGATTTGATCTAGCATTACTTCAATCAGGTCCCTTGGAAAACGATACTCCTTCGATTGGCCTTCCTGTACCACTGTTACATAGTACATGATAGCATCGCGTTTCATCTCATGCGACTCGACTTTGTGTTCTTCTGCAAGAATTTGTTCAAACAGCTGAGTAGTTTCAAGCGCAGCAGTGTCGTCCGGCCGGGCATCACTGACAATTTTAATTGTCAGCCAATTATAGATAGCATCCTGGAGTGATTTCATATTGCCAACTCCTATTTCGCATTCATTTCTTCTTTTTTATGCTGGCGCAGCCTCATTTTATAAATGATCAGGATTAGCGCTGCAGCTACCAGACCCTCAGCAATCGGAAGAAATATAGCAAGGAAGGTAAGGACTGTAGAGCCAAGTGACAAGAATGCATAAATTAAAATATTTTTGAGCAATGGCAGTTTTTGAGCAAAGCCGAGTTTATAAACGACAATGCTTAACGCTACAATTGTAAGATACAGCAGCCACATGCCAATGGTCGGGTTCTCATCGACTTTAAAAAGTGCTGCAAAAAATGATAATCTCTGGCTTACGTCCATACCTCTTCCCCCTACTTAAGCTTAAATCTCAGCAAACTTTTTCTTCTTCGCTTGTCTTTCACGTTCATTTTTATCAAGAATCTTTTTACGAAGGCGAATAGACTCAGGTGTTACTTCACAATATTCATCATCATTCAAGTACTCTAATGACTCTTCAAGAGTCATGATTCTTGGCTTTTTGATGACAGAAGTTTGATCCTTATTTGCAGAACGAATATTAGTTGCTGCCTTTACCTTCGTGACATTAACAGTAATGTCATTTTCACGAGTGTGCTCGCCGACGATCATGCCTTCATAAATTTCTGTACCTGGCTCAACGAAAATTGTTCCACGGTCTTCAACCTGCATGATTCCATAAGTAGAAGCTTTTCCAGACTCCATTGATACAAGAACACCCTGGCGGCGTCCTCCAACTTGCCCTTGAAGCATCGGCTGGTAGCTATCGAATGTGTGGTTAATGATACCATACCCACGAGTTAAAGTTAAAAATTCTGTTGTATATCCAATAAGTCCACGTGCAGGAACATTGAAAATCAAACGAACCTGGCCGCTTCCATTATTGATCATGTCGAGCATTTCACCTTTACGTGCACCGATTGACTCCATAACAGCTCCTGTGTTTTCCTCTGGAACATCGATTTGTACTCGTTCAACAGGCTCGCATCTTACACCGTCAACATCTTTAACAATAACTTCAGGTTTTGATACTTGAAGCTCGTAACCTTCACGGCGCATATTTTCGATTAAGATCGATAGGTGAAGTTCCCCACGACCAGAAACAATCCAAGCATCTGGGGAATCTGTGTTATCAACCCTTAAGCTTACATCTGTTTGAAGCTGAGCACGAAGTCTTTCTTCGATTTTCCTTGAAGTTAAGTATTTGCCCTCTCTGCCGGCAAATGGACTGTTGTTCACTAGGAAAGTCATTTGAAGTGTTGGCTCATCGATTCTTAAAACTGGTAATGCATCCTGCTGGTCAAACGGACAAACTGTTTCACCTACGTTAATATCTTCCATACCAGAAACAGCAATCAAATCTCCAGCGTATGCTACTTCGACTTCTTGGCGCTTCAGGCCAAAGAATCCGAAGATTTTCGTTACGCGGAATTGCTTAACTGATCCATCCAATTTCATTAGGGCAACCTGCTGGCCTACTTTCATTGTTCCGCGGAAAACACGGCCAATTCCGATTCTGCCAACATAGTCATTGTAATCAAGAAGCGCAACTTGGAATTGAAGTGGCTCTTCGCGATTATCAACTGGAGCAGGAATATGTTCAATGATTGAATCATAAAGTGACTGCATGTTTTCATCCTGCTTTTCCGGATTTAAGCTTGCAGTACCATTGATCGCTGAAGCGTAGACAACCGGGAATTCAAGCTGGTCTTCATCTGCTCCAAGTTCAATGAACAAATCAATTACTTCATCCACTACTTCCTGAGGACGAGCGAAATCACGGTCGATCTTGTTAACAACAACAATTGGCGTCAAATGCTGTTCAAGCGCTTTTTTCAAAACAAAGCGAGTCTGTGGCATACAACCTTCATATGCATCGACTACCAATAATACGCCATCAACCATTTTCATGATACGTTCAACTTCACCGCCGAAGTCGGCGTGGCCAGGTGTATCAAGGATGTTGATGCGGTTATCCTTATATTGAATCGCTGTATTTTTCGCAAGAATGGTAATACCGCGTTCTCTTTCTAAATCATTTGAATCCATTGCACGTTCTTCAACATGCTCATTTGTACGGAATGTACCTGATTGCTTCAGAAGCTGGTCAACCAACGTTGTTTTACCATGGTCAACGTGGGCAATAATTGCTATATTTCTAATATCTTCTCTTAATTTCAAAAAAGTCACCCTGCCTTTAATATCGTAATTTTATCTATTGGCTTTTTTCACAACCTACATATTATAACATAATTTGTGTAGAAACCTAAAAGCATTTTAATGTACAATTAAATATATTATTATTTGCAACCAAATGTCGAATGGGGGAACTACCTTGAAGCAAATAAAATGGCCATTATTATTTTTCGCTTTTGCAGCCGCTTCATGCATGATTGGCATTGGAATAGCCATAGGAGAACGGAGTGTTATGGGAGTGATTTCCTGTATTATTGCTCTAGTACTTGTCATGGGTTTCGGTTTTAAAAAGAAAAAGAAAATGAGGGAAGCAGGAGAGCTTTGATCCTCCGATAAAATTTTAATGTAAAAGCCGGCTGCAACCCAGCCGGCTAATCGAGCGGGCGAACCATGATCAAAAAGGTTTCGCCTTTATTTTTTTCTGATTTAAATTGTTCGAATCCACAATCACTAAGGAAGTTTGACCATTCATATTCATCTATCGGCACTCCTGCGAATATTGCCCTATGGCCTTTCTCTTTCAAATCTGCAGCAAGCTGATTCAAGATCGAAGCAGCAACACCTTTTCGTCTTTCCGAGGCTTTGACCAGTACAGTTCCGAGCCAGGCTTTGTGGTTTGATGGAGATGAATCCAAGTGGTATGTGATTGCAGCTGGAGAACCTTCCCAGTCCCAAATTCGCCATTCACCATCTAATTCATCATATTGATTCATATAATCGCTTAGCTCAGCACCCTGCAATTCATTTTCCCGCCATTTTCCACTTGCTGAAATTACTTCTTGAAAAAAAGGGAGATCTGTATTCTGGAATGCCCTCCACATCACTTTTACCATTTTCCATCCTTAAGATAATTTTTCAATATATCACCATGAAGTCCCGGTTTCGATACGAACAAAGAATTTTCCTGCAGCATATCGAATTCTTCTCCTCTGAGAGTAGTAGCTTCCCCGCCAAGCTCTTTAATCATGATGATGCCTGCGGCAATATCCCACGGTGCCAGTCTCGGAGTGAGGTATGCATCTATTCTTCCGGTCGCTACATATACCATTTCCATGGCTGCTGAACCATATGACCGGGTCCCACGTACATCTTTGACAAGAGGAATAAGTAATTCATGGTTAATTCGCTTATTAGGAGCCACCCATGTTGCATTCAGGGCAATGATGGATTCATTCACTTTAGATGGCTCAAGGTTTGGGATAGAATTCTCATTCAAATAAACACCATTTCCTTTGATGCAGTGGTACAGTTCATCATGAACCACATCATAAATCAAGCCGATCATTCCTTCACCGTCTATATAAATCCCGATTGAAATCGCAAAGTTACGCTGCTGATGGACAAAATTCATAGTGCCATCTATCGGATCAATAATCCAGACTACTCCTGAAAGGTCTGTTACTTTATCACCGTAGCCTTCCTCTCCCAAAATACGGTGGTCTGGGAAAGTTCCTTTGATTTTCTCGATGAAATATTTCTCTGTCCCTTTGTCTATATCTGTAACCAAGTCATTTGGATTTGATTTTGACGTGACATTCAATGTTTTCGGAAAAGAAGCCCTTATATTTTCTCCAGCTTCTTTAACCCATTTTTTTGCATATGTATCAATCTCTTTCAAATTGTAATCCATTCAGCATTCCCCCGATCCTTTATTTTAAAGGCTTTGTTAAACTTGTCTGTTGAATTCCGCTCCAGGCACTCGCTTTCCGCGGAGGAATTATGAAAAAGCCCAAGCCGGCTTTTTCATAAACAAATTCTTCTAGGGGCGTCAAGTGAGCCCGCAGGAGTCGAGTGCCCTCCGCTCCAATCAACAGGTGCTAAAAATCAAAAATCAACATTGAACTTTAACAGAGCCATTTTAAATAAGCTCATTATTTACAGTTTATGGCCTTGATTATCAGTATAGGTAATAGTTTTTAGTTCACTCATAAAGCCCCGACATAAGTTTGGAGTATATCTTAGCTTAGCGGATTTATTTCCTTTTCATCAAGTTTTAGGATTCCCCCGCATGGTGATCTTACATGCAAAGAGTGAACGATCTTATCTAAAAACATAAGAAACGAACTCCGTCATCAATACAGGAGTTCGTTAAAGTCGATTTATGATACAGTTTTCTAAAGCTGATTTCTTCATTATCTCTTTTCCTTTTTCTTTCTGATTCATTTATCAAGATTACAATGCTTTTAACCGTAATAATTCCTGTCTGATTCTTTCTAATCTTTGTTTACATTCTTTCATTTTAGGCTTATCAGAGTCATTCATAGCGTCAAAAAGTGTAGCCAATTCATAATCCATTTCCAATCTCAGTACTGCAGTCCGTTGCATTTCACCATTTTTTTTTCTTGTCGAATTTATTAGTTGTTTCATTATTCTACACTCCTCTATTTATTTTCTGGATTTTTATTTATTGTATGAACTATTAAGTGGCATTGGTACAAATATGTGCGTATACCTAGTTTTCGAAAATGCCTGTTGCTTCAAATTTCGATAAGCTTTTGCTACAATATTTGACAAAGCAGTAGGAGGTTATCATATTGTCATTTTCAGGATTCACACAAGCTGATTTTAATGTTTTTAATATTGACGGTCTCGATGAACGAATGGAGGCCTTGAAATCTCAAATCCGACCCAAGTTGGAAGCGCTCGGTCATCACTTTGCTCCAACTTTATCGAGCCTCGCAGGAGATGAAATGCATTACCATGTTGCAAAACATGCGCGAAGAACAAAGAATCCTCCAAAGGATACATGGGTTGCTTTTGCAAGTAATCCAAGAGGTTATAAAATGCTCCCTCATTTTCAAATCGGACTATGGGAAACCCATGTTTTTATCTGGTTTGCCGTTATTTACGAAGCACCTGATAAGGAAGCATTCGGCAAGAAGCTAGAAAAAAACATTCATTCCATCTACAAGCAGATTCCGAAGGATTTCTACTGGTCTGGCGATCATATGAAGCCAGATGCCACCTTGCACAGCGACTTAACCAAGGAAGAACTCCTTACAATGTTCACTCGCCTTCAGACGGTGAAAAAGGCTGAAATCTTATGCGGAATGAACATTCCACGCGAGCAAGCCGTCAACATTAGCGGTGAAGAAATGCTTTCCAAAATTGAGTTTGTATTTAAAGAGATATTACCCCTATATAAATTGGCATAAACCTAGAAAAGCAAAGGCAACTGCATAGCTCCAATAAGCGCTGGCTGCCTAAACCTGTCAAATCTGGTGTCTGGTCGCGCTACTCCATTGGGGCCGTTTTAGCCCTCCTGCAGGGAAAGTATTTTGACTTTATAGGAAGTCGCCAGGAAGCTCTTCTAACAAAATAAGGAGCCCATTTTTTATGGGCTCCTTTTCGTGTTGATTGATTAATACTTTCTTTTTTGTTGAGCTATTTTTATCTTATTTCCTGAGCTAGTTTCTTTTATCGACTTAACAGCCTGATAGGAAGCGTAGCCGCTCACCTCTTCGAACTCATTGAAGAGTGTCTTTTCTTGAGCCTTGCCTGGTACGATTTCCTTGAAACGGCGATATGCCTGCAGCAAAACGTCCCGGTCAATCCCATTTTCATAAGCCTTTTCGATACATTCATAGAAATGGATTGCATCGACAATCTCATCTGTCGACCATGTGTAGTCAATCGGATATTGATACTCCATCATTTCACCTGCTTTTTGGACTTGCGTATGTATTTGTTGCTTTTCATACCTTGGCGCTGTTGGGCTTGCCTGTTGATTTCCACTTCACTCAACATTTCGCAAAAAAACAACAATCATCTGTTACAGTGCCAATAATTAAGGGATTTACAACATCAAGTAAATGATCCCTCAGAAAAAACAACAATGAGTACGTTTACAGCCAATTTATTGATTAATCTTAGTAGATTTTACAGTTAATCAATCAACAGCGCAACATATTCCCTAATTTCCCCAGGCACTCCTTATCTTTTCAGCTTCTTTTATTATTCTCTCAAACAATTCACCCACTGCTGGCGAATCCTTGATAAGACCCATTACCTGTCCTGCCCAGCCGAATCCATTCTCTTCATCACCTTCATATATATATTTCCTATTAGCAGCGCCGCTTATTAAATCTTTTACTGATTCATAATTGCCACCATCAATTTTTTCGATTTCGATGATCCGTTCTGTCAGAGGATTTGTAATAGCTCTTGCTGGCATCCCGAGAGTTCTTTTAATAACAGTTGTATCGTTTTCAGTTCCTTCGATCAATCTGCGTTTGTACACTTCATTTGCATGGACACATTCCTTCGTTGCAATGAATCGAGTTCCCATTTCTATTCCCTGGGCGCCAAGGCTTAATGCTGCCATTAGTCCTCTGCCATCGCCGATGCCCCCCGAAGCAATGACAGGTATATTGACTGCATCCACTACAGCAGGGATCAATACGATCGTACCGATATCACTTTTACCAAGATGACCTCCGCCTTCCTGACCTACAACCATGACAGCATCTGCCCCCAGCTCTTCTGCTTTCTGAGCCTGCCTTTTCGCCGCTACAAGAACCAATTTTTTAATAGTTGTTCCCTTAAGCTGTTCAAAAATCGGGGATGGGTTTCCCCCTGTCATCGAAATTACAGGTACTTTTTCCTCAATCGCAACATCCAGATAATGAGAGAATGGTCTTCCATGCTGGCCGATCGCGAAATTCACTCCAAACGGATGGTCAGTCAACCGTCTGACCTTTTGAATTTCACTGCGGAGTGCCTCAGGATCAGGCAATGACATAGCAGTAATTTGTCCTAGCCCTCCGGCGTTCGAAACAGCCGCAGCCAAATCGGAATAAGCTAAATAGGCAAGTCCCCCCTGTATGATTGGATATTGAATTCCCAACAGTTCAGTCACTTCTGTTTTCCAGTTCATATGCTCTCTCCCTCGATTACCGTTTTATTATTACTTCTATTTCATTTGCTGCTATTCCTTTTTTTCTTGGCTCTGTTAAACAGAGCTGTTGATTTTCGTTCCA
>NZ_JBALSS010000001.1:260476-263575 GCF_036967045.1 Bacillus sp. JJ1609
ATCAACAGGGTTTAAAAAAACAACATTGGGCTTTTACAGAGCCTTTTTCTTTTACAACCCTTTCATACCTCGATATGTATACTAAATAAACCACACTCCTGCAATATTTCTTTGCAAAGCATATTATTAGTGCTATAATGCATGTGTTTTATTTTTTTAAAACAAAACAAAAATAACTTCCAATTGAACGATAAAATCTAATTAAATAAAGAGGTGTGATTATCAATTGTCACAAAACGAAACACCGTTATTTACAAGCCTATTAAAACACGCAGAAAAGAACCCAATTCAGTTTCACATTCCAGGCCATAAAAAAGGCAGCGGAATCGATCCTGAATTCAGGAACTTCATTGGAGATAACGCATTATCAATTGATTTGATCAACATCGGACCTCTTGATGACCTCCATTCACCGAAGGGAATCATCAAGCAAGCACAGGATCTGGCTGCTGAAGCTTTTGGAGCGGACCATACATTCTTCTCCGTACAAGGTACTAGCGGTGCGATCATGACGATGATCATGACAGTTTGTGGACCTGGGGATAAAATTATAGTCCCAAGGAACGTACACAAATCTATTATGTCTGCCATTGTATTCTCAGGTGCGATTCCAATCTTCATCCATCCCGAAATTGATAAAAATCTGGGTATATCCCACGGAATTACAACAGATTCTGTTGAGAGAGCCCTGGAACAGCATCCGGATGCAAAGGGATTGCTTGTCATTAATCCAACTTATTTCGGCTTTGCTGCTGATTTAAAGAAGATTGTCGACATTGCTCATTCCTACAAAGTGCCTGTCCTGGTTGACGAGGCTCACGGAGTCCATATTCACTTCCATGAAGATCTTCCTTTATCAGCTATGCAAGCTGGTGCTGATATGGCCGCAACCAGTGTTCATAAGTTAGGTGGTTCGATGACCCAGAGTTCAATCTTGAACGTTAAAGAAGGGCTTGTTTCCGCAAAGCGTGTACAATCAATCATCAGCATGCTTACAACTACGTCTACTTCTTACCTGTTGCTTGCATCACTGGATACTGCAAGGAGAAGGCTTGCGACGGAAGGAAGAGAGATCCTTGATCGTACTATAAAATTGGCTCAATGGATCCGTGGACAGGTTAATGAAATCGAACATCTTTATTGTCCAGGAGAAGACTTGCTTGGAACAAATGCAACATTCGATTTTGATCCAACAAAAGTTCTGATCAGCATAAAAGATCTGAACATCACAGGTTATGAGGTTGAAAAATGGCTTCGTGAAAAATACAATATCGAAGTAGAGTTATCTGACTTGTATAATATTCTGTGCATCATAACTCCTGGAGACACAGAAAAGGAAGCGAAAATTCTTGTTGAAGCATTGCGTGAACTTTCTAAGGAATTTCACCATCTATCAGAAAAGGTTCATGCTGAAGTCATGCTGCCAGACATTCCATTATTGGCGCTTACGCCTCGAGATGCCTTTTACGCTGACACAGAGGTTGTTCCATTTGAAGAATCAGAAGGAAGAATCATCGCTGAATTCGTTATGGTTTATCCGCCAGGGATACCAATCTTCATTCCTGGAGAAATCATTACCGAAGAAAACCTTGTTTATATCAAAACAAACATGGAAGCTGGCCTTCCTGTACAAGGACCAGAAGATGACGAATTGAAATATTTCAGGGTTATCAAAGAACATAAAGCAATTCGTTAAAAAAAAGAAGGGCATGCTGTGCATGCCCTTTTATATATTCTTATCTCTCTTCTGCACCCTCATGGTCACAGCAGTCGCATTTTTTTGAATAAAGAACAGAAACTTTTTCATCTTCGAAATGGTCAATTGTAGAATTGCAAGTTTGACAAACGATTGTACCCATCTTTTCAAACCCCTTTTCGTATTGTTTTGAAAGCGCTTTAACACCTTTAAATATATAATAATATAACACTATTAATTTTTCAAGTATTAATTGTATAACACTTTTAAATATTTTTTGATTATATTTGTTATACATTAACTAATAATATGTTTTATCCTTTATTAGTATGTCACTTTTAAACCAATACCGTTAATGCCCTTGAAAAATAAAAAAGTGGGCTCTGTTCGTATACTTTGTTGCTTTAAATAAGTTGATTTCAAACATCACATTAAAAACAACAATCTTTTAGAAAACAGCCAAAAATAAAACAGGCCTTATTGGCCTGCTCCCGGATGTTATTCGTATTGAGTCATGAATGGGGCCGTTGGCAGCTCTTCATTGAAAAATAAAGCGAGATCTTCAGCCTGACGTACTTCTGTAATATGGAATGCTCTCTGCAAAAACTCTACATCTTCAATATCCTTTGGGTCGAGGAGTGCTGAACGCCCAGTTTGCATACATACAACGAGCGGTTTTCCGAAAAACATATTTGTATACACGATCCCAAAGTCATACCGAGTATCATTGGTGGTGAACCCCACAAATCTGACCTGAACTTTTTCGTGTTCATCATAAAGCTTTTCGAATAGTTCCATATGCCTCCTCCTTTTTAATTAAATATTTAGAATATTATTATAATTTATTTTTGCCAAAAAGGCAAGGCATATGAAGCTAAAAAGCTTATATTCTATTGTCAATGCTTTTCCCTCAGTGATAAAATGATGGAGAATAGATTGGAAAAGGGGATTGGACAATGTCTAGTAATGCATATATAAAACTTGTTCCATCATCAACTCAGCAAGCCGTTTCCACCGATGAACTCAAGGATTTATTTAATTACTACAAACAAATAACGGCTAAAACCGGAGACCAGGTAGATTGGAACTATGAAAATTCCGCATTTCCTTATGAGCTAAAGGAAAAAGAAGAAGGCAGAGGTACATGGTTTTATCTACAATCCTCCCAGGACCGCTACAACGCGATTTTATTTGGAGTAGACAAAGAAACCATCGTCGATGAAGATGATACAGAACGCGAGCAAACATACATACAAATAACGCTTCCTCCAACAGCTACCGCTGGCGACAAAGGGAAAGCAAACGAGTTCAGCAAATTCCTTGGAAAAAAACTGCAGGGTGAATTGCATTTATTCAACGGAAGAGTAATGTATTTCAATCCACGGAAATAAGAAAAGCGCAAG
>NZ_JBALSS010000001.1:263621-295195 GCF_036967045.1 Bacillus sp. JJ1609
CGAGGGGCTAGGCGCTGGAGCTGGGCAATTCTCGAAGTGAATTTTATACTTTCTTATCCTTTAAAAAAAGCAAAAACACCTTTAATTGAAGGAACTTCTACTTAGACAATAAAGAAACGGCTGCTATTGAGCAGCCGCTTCTTTATTTGCAGGGGTCTCTATAAGGTATGGATCTACTATTTTATATCCTTTATTCTGCAGTCCCTTCACTATGTCACTCAGGGCTGCGCTTGTCCATTCTCTGTCATGCATCAGCAGGTTTGCTCCATTCCGCAGGAGTGGAGTATTGACCATAATATCAGCTAGAGCTTCCTTCGATTGGTATGCTTTTTCCCAATCATAGCCGTAAGTCCAGTTCATCAGCAGCATCTTTTCTTCAGCAGCAACCTTCTTGCTGTATTCAGTATTCATCCCGAACGGTGCTCTGAAAAAGCGTGGACGCTCTCCAATCAATTCTTCTATCCTGTCATTTAAGCCGACTATTTCAACTCTTTGCTGTTCCTCAGTCAAATCCTTCAAAGATTTATGATTGTAAGTATGATTTCCAATAGGGAAGCCCATTTGATGAATCTGTTTAAGGACTTCACCTTCTTCAGGTGTATCAATAAAATGGCCATTGACAAAAAAGATCGCTTTTACATTCAAATTCTTCAATACTTTTGCCATTGCTAAAGCATTTTTATCTGGAGCATCGTCAATTGTCAACAGGACTATTTTCTCCTTGGGATTGCTGATATTCTGGATTGAGAAGTCGTCTCTCATTTTATACTCTGGAATTGACTGTGCCGGTTCGGGATTTGCGCTTTCCTCCGCAGGCTGCTCATCAGGCTTCTCCACTTCTTTGGTTTCCTGATTATTGATTTCTTCTTTCTTTTCTTGTTTCTCCGGAACTACGGCCTCGTTATTTTGATCATCATCCTGCCGAGCTTCATTTGCTCCACAACCTCCTAATAGAAAAACGGCTGCAAACAATAAAATTTTTTTCTTCAAACCTTATCCCTCCTGCTGACAATACCCTAGTGTAAATTCACACAATAATAGACATAGTAAAATGAAACGAAGCATAGATGGCCAGGCTGGTCAGGGTAATGATAAACGTCTTCTTTGCCGATTTCATTATGTAGTTGCCTATTATTATTGCTAAATAGAAAAACACTAAGAACATAATAACATTATAAATGGGATGATCATGTTTTGACAGCCATTCAATAAATGTATACCCACTCCAAATGATCAATTGCAGCAAGACCACTGTATACACCTTCACACCCTCCACCACCATTACCTAAATAATCTCTTCCCCAGCTTATGGAAACTAAACATATGGGTTGTTTTATATTATATGTCCGAGTCCCAGGGATATTTTTCATTTATGTAACATTTCAATAACATCTCATTTTTTTGGAAATTGCTGTGATAAAATATGGACAAATATTAACCGTGTGTTTTCACGAATCCGAAAAAAAGTGAGGCAAAGAGAAATGAAAGGCTTATCTTTTGTTTTTGTCGCTTCGTTCCTTTTCCTAACGGCTTCTTGTAACCCCGTAAATGATGCAGATGATTTAATGCTGAGTGAAGGTATAAAGCAAGTAGTCTTTTTTTCAGATGAAGAGGACTATAAGCATGAAGCCTCATATTATGATGCAATTATTGAATTAAAGAAGCAATATCCTAGTGAATTTGATGATATGATGGTCATACCAGCTTCCAATGCAAATAAATACTATGATCATTTCGAGGTAGAGCAATTCCCAGCAATTATTGTTGTCCATGGAGACGATGTGATCGCTAATGTTAATGGTATTGTTACTAAGGACCAAATCATCGAACCGCTTTCAGCTGTGCTCGAAAGTGAATATAGATAAAAAAAATCCTTTCCGGCTGGAAAGGATTTTTTTATTTTATTTTATAATATGAATTGGATTTCCAAGTGCTACTTCAGCAGCTTCCATTGTAATTTCTCCAAGAGTCGGATGAGCGTGGATCGTCATTGCAAGATCCTCTGCAGTCATTCCTGCTTCAATCGCTAAGCCAAGCTCTGCAATCATGTCTGATGCATTAGGACCAGCGATTTGAGCACCGATAACAATTCCGTCTTCTTTACGAGTTATAAGCTTTAAGAAGCCATCTGTTTGATTAAGGGAAAGTGCACGGCCGTTAGCTGCAAACGGAAACTTAGAAGCATTGATATCAAGACCTTCATCTTTTGCCTGCTTTTCAGAGTATCCAACAGAAGCTAATTCTGGATCTGAGAATACTACAGCTGGAATAGCTAAGTAGTCAATTTCAGAAGGATGGCCAGCGATTGCTTCAGCTGCAATTTTACCTTCATAAGATGCTTTGTGTGCAAGTGGCGGACCTTCGACAACGTCGCCGATTGCGTAAATGTTGTTTACATTTGTGCGACATTGCTTGTCGATTTTAATGACACCACGGTCTGTCATTTCAATGCCAACTTGCTCTAATCCAAGTTCATCTGTGTTTGGCTTTCTTCCTACCATGACAAATACGTAATCAGCTTCAACTTTTTGCTCTTCGCCTTTAGCTTCGTACGTTACTGTAACACCAGTTTCAGTTTCCTCTACGCCTTTAGCAAGTGCCTTAGTGATGATCTCAGCACCCTTTTTCTTAAGGTTGCGTTTTACAAGAGCAGACATCTGCTTCTCGAAGCCGTTAAGAATTTCATCTCCGCCTTCAAGAATTGTAACCTTAGTTCCAAAGCTAGCATAAGCTCCGCCAAGCTCTGTTCCAATGTATCCGCCGCCGATTACTACAATGCTCTTAGGCAGCTCCTGAAGGTTCAATGCGCCTGTAGAATCAAGTACACGCTTAGTATATTTGAATGCAGGAATCTCAATTGGACGAGATCCAGTTGCGATGATAGCATTTTTGAAAGTATAGGTCTGAGCTGAATTTTCATCCATGACACGGATCGTGTTGGCATCCACGAAATACGCTTCGCCTCTTACGATGTCAATTTTGTTGCCCTTCAACAAACCTTCAACGCCACCAGTCAACTTCTTTACTACACCTGCTTTAAACTCCTGGACTTTTGAGAAATCAAGCGTTACATTTTCAGCTTTTATTCCCATATCTTCAGAGTGCTTAGCATTTTCAAATCTATGACCTGCAGAAATAAGAGCCTTTGAAGGAATACATCCAACATTAAGACATACACCGCCAAGGGTGGCCTTTTCTACGATTGTTACTTTTTGGCCCAGTTGGGCAGCACGAATGGCTGCCACATATCCGCCAGGACCTGCACCGACGACAAGAGTATCAGTTTCGATTGGAAAATCTCCTACTACCATTTATTAACCCTCCATTAACAATAGTTCTGGATCGTTTAATAGGCGTTTAATGTGATTCAACGCGTGCTGCGCAGTTGCGCCATCGATCATACGGTGATCGAAGCTTAATGAAAGCGCAAGTACAGGAGCAGCAACAATTTCGCCATCCTTGACTACTGGTTTTTCTGCAATACGGCCAATTCCAAGGATTGCAACTTCCGGATGGTTGATAACCGGAGTGAACCATTGTCCGCCAGCAGATCCGATATTTGTGATTGTGCATGAAGCACCTTTCATTTCATCTGGTGCAAGCTTTCCATCGCGTGCTTTTCCTGCAAGTTCATTAATCTCATTTGAAATTGAGAATATAGACTTACGGTCAGCATCTTTAACAACAGGAACAAGCAAGCCTTTTTCTGTGTCAGCAGCAATACCGATATTGTAATAATGCTTATGAACGATTTCGCTTGTAGCATCATCCAAAGACGTGTTCAATGCTGGATATTCACGCAATGCACTTGTTAATGCTTTTACCACGTAAGGAAGGAACGTAAGCTTGATTCCTTTTGCAGCAGCAACTTCTTTGAAATTCTTGCGGTGTGCAACAAGTTTCGTTACATCTATTTCGTCCATTAGTGTAACGTGTGGAGCTGTATGCTTAGAGTTAACCATTGCCTTAGCAATCGCTTTTCTGATTCCACTCATCTTTTCACGAGTTTCAGGGTACTCACCTTGTGGAATAGCCTTAGCAGCTGCTGCCTTTGGTGCTTCTTCTGCAGGTGCAGCTTGCTGAGTTTGTTCTGACTGTGGAACAGCCGCTGCAGAAGCACCGCCGCTCAAGAAGCTGTCAATATCTTCTTTGCCAATGCGGCCATTTTTGCCTGAACCAGCTACTTGGCGGATATCTACACCTTTTTCACGAGCGTATTTACGAACTGAAGGCATAGCCACGATTCGGCGGTTAGGATCTACTTCTGCTTGTGGAGCAGCAGCAGCGCCAGCACCAGTTTCAGCAACAGGAGCAGGAGCTTCTACAGCTTCTTTCTTGATATCCTGGCCAGCTTCCATAGTAGATTGAACCTGAGCTTCAGTTTTTTCTTGTTTAGGTTGTTCTGCAGGTTTTTCTTCTTCGTCACCCTTGAACTTTAGATCTTCATATCCTGGTGCATCAAAAGTTACTAGAACCTGTCCAACAGTTGCAACAGTACCTTCTTCAACTAGAACTTCTTCAACTGTACCAGCGACTGGTGAAGGAATTTCAACTACTGCTTTGTCATTCTGTACTTCACAAAGTACATCATCTTCCTGGACTTTGTCGCCTGGCTTTACGAACCACTTGACAATTTCACCTTCGTGAATGCCTTCGCCGATATCTGGCAGTTTAAATTGGAATGCCAATGGAATTCACCCTCCTATGTTTGTCGAACCTATTTTTACTGAATGTCAGTTTAATTAGAATGTAAGAACTTTCTTCGCTGTTTCAATAACATCTTTATAATTAGGGAGCCATACAGTCTCTGCTTGAGAGAATGCGAATACTGTATCAGGCGCTGTAACACGCAATACAGGAGCTTCAAGGCTGAGAATTGCACGGTCATTGATTTCAGCAACAACATGAGCAGCAATACCAGACTGTTTTTGTGCTTCCTGAACAACAATTGCTCTTCCAGTTTTCTCAACAGATGCAACGATTGTTTCAATGTCAATAGGCATAACCGTTCTTAAATCGATGACCTCAACAGAATGGCCTTCCTTCTCAAGCTCTTCTGCAGCCTTTAATGATTCATGAACCATTGCCCCATAAGTGATGATTGATAGATCCTTACCTTCACGTTTCACTTCTGCTTTTCCTAATGGAATTGTGTACTCTTCTTCAGGTACTTCCTGACGGAAAGAACGGTACAACTTCATATGCTCAAGGAAAATAACCGGGTCATTGTCGCGGATTGAAGAAATCAACAAACCTTTTGCATCATATGGAGTTGATGGAATGACAATTTTCAGACCTGGTTGCTGCGCCACCATACCTTCAAGGCTGTCAGCGTGCATTTCTGGCGTATGTACGCCTCCGCCAAATGGTGAGCGGATTGTTACAGGTGAACTGTAGCGTCCGCCTGAACGGTAACGCATACGAGCCATTTGACCTGCAACAGAGTCCATTACTTCGAAGATGAACCCAAAGAATTGGATTTCAGGTACTGGGCGGTAGCCTTGTAGTGCAAGACCGATCGCAAGACCGCCGATTCCAGATTCTGCAAGCGGGGTATCGAATACACGATCTTCTCCAAATTCAGTTTGAAGGCCTTCAGTAGCACGGAATACACCCCCGTTTACTCCTACATCTTCCCCAAAAACAAGTACATTAGGATCGTTGCGCAATTCAGTGCGCAGCGCATCTGTAATTGCTTGAATCATTGTCATTTGAGCCATAGCTTACTTCGACTCCTTCTCTTTATATATTTCATATTGTTCTTGTAAGTGATTTGGCATTTCTTCATACATGATTGAAATCAGGTCAGTAACCTTTTGCTTAGGAGTATTATCAGCTTCTTTAATAGCTTCTTTAATATCTTCCTTAGCTTTTTCGATTGTTTCGTTTTCCATTTCCTCAGTCCAAAGATTTTTCTTTTCAAGGAACTTACGGAAACGTACTAATGGATCTTTCTTTTCCCACTCATTGTCAAGGTCAGCCGTACGGTAACGAGTTGGGTCATCGCCTGCCATTGTATGCGGGCCATAACGGTATGTCATTGTCTCGATCAATGTAGGTCCTTCGCCATTGATTGCGCGCTTACGGGCATCAAGTGTTGCAGCGTATACTGCAAGCGGGTCCATTCCATCAACCTGGATTCCTGGGATACCTGCTGCAACAGCTTTTTGAGCAATTGTTTTCGCAGCAGACTGCTTTTCAACAGGTGTTGAAATCGCAAAACGGTTATTTTGCACAAAGAAAATTGCTGGCGCCTTGAATGCACCTGCAAAGTTGATTCCTTCATAGAAATCACCTTGTGACGCACCGCCGTCTCCAGTGTAAGTAACAGCAACAGACTTGGCACCGCGCTTCTTCATTCCAAGAGCTACACCAGCTGCCTGGATGTATTGTGCACCGATGATGATCTGTGGTGAAATAACATTTACACCTTCAGGTATTTGATTACCTTTGAAATGACCGCGTGAGAATAAGAATGCCTGTGCTAGCGGAAGTCCGTGCCAGATCATTTGAGGAACATCACGATATCCCGGAAGGATGAAATCTTCTTTTTCCAGCGCGAATTGAGATGCAAGCTGGGAAGCTTCCTGTCCTGCTGTAGGAGCGTAGAAACCAAGGCGTCCTTGACGGTTTAGTGAAATGGAACGCTGATCAAGGATTCTAGTGTAAACCATGCGCTTCATCAATTCTTGTAATTGCTCATTTGAAAGCTCAGGCATTGCCGCTTCATTTACGACTTCGCCCTCTTCGTTTAAAATTTGGAACATCTCAAATTGGCTTGCAACATTCTCGAGCTGCTTCATTGCATCAAAAGTGTTGTTTTTTGTTTTAGATGCCATCAGAGCCACCTCTTCCTTTCTAACTTCATGGATTTTTAATTGAATATACAGAAATAGGTTACCCAAAATCAGGATAAACTTCCCCGGGGTTCTAAATACATCTGAGCGCAAAATTGTACTTACTTTATTCGTTAGGCAGAAGCACATTCAATGCAGGATGGTAATCTAATGATTCGCAGTCGAGCAATTGTTTGTGAACACACCATTATTAAGTTTTCCACAGATTTGCTATAAAAAAACTATTATTTGCCCATTTCTATCTTCATATAGACTGTATCAATGAAAAACAAAAATAAAGTAATACAATTAACTCATTCGTTTTTTAGTTTACATCACGAAAATAACTCCGTCAAATACTTAGTTTTATCTTTTTTAATTTTATACACCATCTATATGTTGTTATCTATATTTAGTAACTGTATTAATAGATATTCATTACTGTACTATAATAAATTACTTTTAATTCAAACTGTATCACAGACAGGTAGATAAGAAAAAAAGCCGGCATGCTGCATGCTGGCTTTTTAGAGATTTAATTTATTTTTTGGTTTCGGTGTTGACTTCTATTCCTGCCTTTTTATAAAAGGCCATTTTTTCTTTATTGTAATGATCCGTTTTATCATTGAATTCCTGGTTGTTCTTCAATACTGATTCATATACCTTGTTCACTTTATTGATTTGTTCTTCTAGCTTTTCGAAGCTCAAATCCTTCTCCTTCAGCATCTGGTAAAGCTCTTTATCGTATTGTAGGCCTTGTTTATAATTTTTATATAATTCATCATGGATTTTGTATCTTTCTTTCATCGTTGCCTGTAATTTCGCAGCCTGTTTCTTTAGTGAAGGCTCCTCTATTTCTTCAGCTATTTTAGATACATTCTCAAATTCCTGTTCTGACTTTTTTATGCTTTCTTTTTCCTTCTCGATATGTTCTTCTCTCTTGTCAGCTATTTTCAGCGCTTCATCCGCAAGCTTAACAATCTGGTCGTATTCTTTCATTCCAAGTGATATGATTTGTTCGTAAATTTCCTTTTCCTGCTTTTCTAATTCCACTAGAGGGTCCTGCTGATCTTCAAAAACCTTTTCAGTAGTCACCACTTTCTCCAGCTCTTCAAACATTTTTTCCTCTGGAGTTTGCCGATCCATACATCCGGCAAGACTTAAAACTCCAGCCATCAAAACGATGGACAAACCTAAGCTTTTTAAAATGGACAAAATAAAAACCTCCTCACAGATACCAATTTTACTATAGCGATTGCTGCGTGTTTTGACAATTAATAAGGAAGTCAGGAAACTGCTTTCAAAATATTCATTTAAGCTTGTCCCTTCAATAAACTATATTCATTTATTTTGAAGTTTATGCCTTAGGCGCAAGCCTATACCAAATTTCTTTTACCGCATAGGCTATAGCAATCGACCCATCAGATTAGATGGACGAAAAACATATAAGAGGAGGGTTTCCTTTATGTACGGTTATGGTTATGGATGTGGTTATCCGGGTGTTGGTTATGGAAGAGGATTCGCTTTAATTGTCGTTTTATTCATACTCCTCATCATCGTAGGATGCTCTTGCAGGATATTCTAATCAATCAGAGAAGATGTATAATAGCATCTTCTCTTTTTGAATATCTAAAGCAAACAATTTTTCTAGTTAACTTTTTAATATTCTTTTGTTAGACTTAAAAATATTACATACTATAGAAACAAGAGGTGAAGTTTATGTTGACGATGGATGATATCGTACGCGATGGACATCCTGTCCTCCGCAAAGTTGCGGAAGAAGTCAAATTGCCTGCTTCCCAGGAAGACAAGACAATTTTAGAAAGCATGATTCAATACGTCAAAAACAGCCAAGACCCGGAAATCGCTCAAAAACATGGACTTCGACCCGGCATTGGACTTGCCGCACCGCAAATAAATGTCTCAAGACGGATGATAGCTGTCCATGTTAATGATGAAAAAGAAAACCTGTTCAGCTATGCTCTGTTTAATCCTAAAATTATCAGCCATTCAGTTGAACGTTCTTATCTCGCTGCAGGCGAAGGCTGCCTCTCTGTTGACGAGTCAATTCCTGGTTATGTTCCTAGATATGCAAGGGTTACCGTTAAAGGAACTGACCTTGATGGAACGGAAGTTAAACTAAGACTAAAAGGACTGCCTGCGATCGTTTTCCAGCATGAAATTGATCATCTTAATGGAATCATGTTTTATGATCATATCAATAAACAAGATCCTTACGAAGAAATACCAAATGCTTCTCCAATTGAAAGATAAAGAGGCTGTCCCAAAAGTCTAACTTTTAGGGGCACCCCTTTTTTTGTAAACAGGACGTGAAAGTGGCAATTGATTTCCGTTTCAATCAACTGAGGTTTTTTGTATGTATTTGCACAAAAAAAGAAGAAAATCGTTCCTGTTGGTATAATTGAGTCACCACCACACATTAACCTAAGAATGGAACGATTTTCTTATTCAATAATCACCATTAACCGAGTCTTAAATCAACTTCAATTCTTTCAATCCATGCCAGATACCGTCATCATCAACATCACGTGTAACAAGGTTGGCATGTTCCTTCAGCTCTGGCACAGCATTCCCCATGGCAACACCAGTACCAGCTGCTTTCAGCATTTCAAAATCATTCAAGCCATCGCCAAAAGCATAGACATCCTCAGGAATGAAACCCAGCCTTTCAATCATCTTTTTAATCCCTTCTGCTTTTGACCCTCCAGCTGGCAAAATATCAACAGAATATGGATGCCATCGGATCAAAGTGAAATCAGGATAGGTATTCCTGTAAAACTCCTCATCCCCTTCTTCACAAAATAGCAGTGTTTGATATAAATCCCTGTCCACATAAAAGGCATCATCATGATCAGGATGGGCAAACTTCAAGCCCCCAAGACTCTCTTCAATATATGCATGGTGTTTCACTGAAGATTTCATCGTCATGTGATTCATGAAAACGACAGGATGCCCTTTTTCCTTCGCTTTAACAAAGAGCTCCTCTATCTTTAGAGAATTTAATGGATTTTTATAAATTGGTTCGTTTTCAAAAACAACGTACTGTCCATTGAAGCTGACAAATGAATCGATATCAAGTTCTTTTCTCAAATTCTCGAACATAAATGGCGCCCTCCCTGTAGCGATGGCCACAAATACACCGTTTTCCTTAAGAAGGGTTATCGCTTCCTTAGTGGAAGCTGGCAAATTTTTATCATGGTCCAGCAATGTCCCATCAATGTCAAAAAATACGATTTTACTCATGTTATTCTCCTTTGCTGCATCATTCTTGAGGTATTCTGCAAATATCATACACTTTTTATGTAGTTTAAAGCAGTCTAGCAAATTTCTAAGTGCATTGTACATAAAAAAGAAAATCTAAACTATGGCAAATCAATGACAATTTATGTCATTCCATCATTACCCATGAAAAATTTTTCTATTTCATCATATAATATAAACAAAAAGGTAGGAATTTGAAAAATAATCTTTGCTAAACTTTCCCTTGTTTACTTTACTTTGGACAAGGATAGTTTAAAATAAGAATTAAGGAGATGATCCACTATGTTGAAGAAGCTAAGAAAGAAGCTCTTAAAACAGTGGAAAGATTTGCTTCGTAAAAAAACTATCGCATAAACTTTTGAGCCCTTCAAACTTGCGAAGGGCTCCTTCCTTATTGTAAATTGGTTAATAGCTGAAAAAAAGGGTTACATTTAGCAAGTTTATATTTTGATGTATAATTACAATGTAAAAATTGTTAATTTTTTATAAATGGCTTTTTCGTACCGATTGTTGTATGACACTTGCATGACCCGTACCCCTCATTTTAATCGGTGTCTTAAACGGAGAGTCTAATAAGGTACAAATGCTGCAAACCATACGAAAAAGCCCTATAAAATAGAAAAAGTTAATTTAATTAAGGAGAGAGATTTTACATGATTTTTAAAGTTTACTACCAGGAATCTAACAAGCAAGTTCCCGTACGTGAAAAAACGAAGACAATATATGTTGAAGCTGAATCTGAAAGAGATGTTCGTACAAAAATAGCTGACCGCCAATATAACGTTGAGTATGTCGAGGCTGTGAAGGGTAATTATTTTGAATATGAAAAACAAAAAGAAGACTTTGAAGTATTGGAGATAGGATAATTTATGAAATTTGTAAAAAATGACCAAACTGCGGTTTTCGCATTGGGAGGACTAGGCGAAATCGGCAAAAACACCTATGGTGTGCAATTCCAGGACGAGATTATCCTAATTGATGCGGGCATTAAATTCCCAGAAGATGAATTGCTTGGGATCGATTATGTTATTCCTGATTATTCATACCTAGTAAAGAATGAAGATAAAATCAAAGGTCTTTTCATTACCCATGGCCATGAAGACCATATCGGCGGTATACCTTATTTATTGCGCGAAATCAATATTCCGATATATGGCGGTAAGCTTGCTCTTGGCTTAATCAAAAACAAGCTGGAAGAACACGGGTTATTGCGAAAAGCAAAGCTGATTGAAATCCAGGAAGAGGATATCATCAAATTCCGCAAAACTTCTGTCACATTTTTCAGGACTACTCATAGTATCCCTGATTCCTATGGTGTTGTTGTAAAGACTCCTCCTGGGCAAGTTGTCCATACTGGAGATTTCAAATTTGATTTCACGCCAGTCGGCGAGCCAGCTAACTTAACGAAAATGGCTGAAATCGGAAAAGAAGGTGTACTGTGCCTGCTATCTGATAGTACAAATGCTGAAGTACCTCATTTTACAATGTCTGAACGACGTGTTGGAGAAAGCATTCATGATATTTTTAGAAAAGTGGATGGCCGGATCATTTTTGCCACCTTCGCTTCAAACATCCATAGATTGCAGCAGGTTGTCGAAGCTGCTGTTACGACAGGAAGAAAAGTAGCTGTTTTTGGAAGAAGCATGGAATCAGCAATTAATATTGGACAAGATCTTGGCTATATTACTGCGCCTAAGGATACATTCATTGATGCACAGCAAATTAACCGACTGCCTGCTAACAAGGTTACAATCCTTTGTACTGGAAGTCAGGGAGAACCTATGGCTGCTCTATCGAGGATTGCTAACGGCACTCACCGTCAAATCCAGATCCAGCCTGGCGACACCGTTGTATTTTCTTCGTCACCTATTCCAGGCAATACAATCAGCGTAAATCGTACGATCAATATGCTTTCTCGAGCAGGTGCTGATGTCATCCATGGATCATTAAATGACATCCACACTTCAGGACACGGCGGCCAGGAAGAACAAAAATTAATGCTTCGCCTGATCAAACCGAAATACTTTATGCCAATCCATGGTGAGTATCGCATGCAGAAAATGCATACAAAGCTTGCCAACGACTGTGGTGTTCCGCAAGAAAATTGCTTTATCATGGATAATGGTGAAGTACTAGCACTAGGCGATAATGAAGCTGGCGTTGCAGGTAAGATTCCATCTGGAAATGTTTACATTGACGGCAGCGGAGTTGGTGATATCGGAAACATCGTTCTGCGTGATCGCCGCATCCTTTCTGAAGAAGGACTTGTTGTGGTTGTAGTCAGCATTAACATGAAGGAATTCAAAATTGCTGCAGGACCTGACCTGATATCCCGCGGATTTGTCTATATGAGAGAATCCGGCGATTTAATCAATGACGCCCAGAGCTTGATTAGTAAGCATTTAAACAAAGTAATGGAAAGAAAAACAACTCAGTGGTCCGAAATCAAAAATGAAATCACTGACACGTTAGCACCATTCCTTTATGAGAAAACAAAACGCCGCCCGATGATCTTACCGATCATTATGGAGGTTTAATAAGAAAAACCGTTGCGAATTGCAACGGTTTTTTTCATTTCTCACTGTTAAACTTGCCTGTTGAATTCCGCTCCAGGCGCTTGCTATCCGCAGGCCAGCTTCTGTGTTCCAATATACTTAGTGCAAAATCAATTTATCCATTAGCTTTAACAAAGCCTGTCACTTAGCTATTTGAGTCAATATTATTATTCTCAGAGCGTCTAGTATATTTTCTGACAAAAAATATAATCGCTGAAACGATAAAGCCTACAATCAGCAAGATTGGCAGGTTGCCAATCAAGAACACAATGATTCCGGAACCTGCTGACAGAAGAATATTGATGTTATCTGCAAATTGCTTTTTAATCTTTTGCCAAGTGTTCAGGTTCTCATTATCGATTTTTGGGACAGGCACTTCATTTTCTTCCAAGGAAATTGTTACAGTTGATAAGGCTGACTGATTTTCAAGGAACTTTTTCCTGCCTGCTATCTGTTCTATTTCCTCCTGGACGTTCGCTAGGTCAGAAGAGATTTTTAACAAATCCTCCGTTTTCTGCGCTTGCTTCATGAATTCTAGGAGCCTCGCTTCCACTGCCCTTTTAGACTTTAGCCTTGATTCAAGGTCCACAAATTCTTCTGTTACATCCTCCCCGCTAACCTGTCGATTATATACTTGTACAGATAAGCCCTCTGCATCGTTCAGGAATGCCTGGAAATGCTCCTGTGGAATCCTGAAGGTCATTGTACCGCTCTGTTGTTCTCCATCATAACGGTTAGAACTGGAATTTACGATATATCCTTTATAGCTTTTGGCTTTTTGTTCTAGGGCATTGCGTGCCTTTTCGAACTTTTTGACTCTTAAATTCATTTCTGCGTTATAGATGACCATACGCTCCACAGCTGCTTCTGCTGCACTCGTTTTCGCTTTTTCTTCAACAGATGTATTATTTTCTGCGGCCGAGTCTTCTTCTCCTTCAGAAAATGAAACATCATTACTCTCAGATTTATCCATGGATTCCGTTTTGGCACCCATATCACTGCTAGATTTACTTTCATCTGACATCCCACCGCTGCAGCCTGCAAGCAAGAGAATAAATGAAAGAATGATTGCCAGTCTCTTTTTCGACACTAAAATGCCCCCTTTTTTAAAGCTGTTTAAGAAAGAGACGGTTTTATTACAGAAATGTTACAAAAATAGAAAAAATCCTTGAAAAGTAAATTGTAACGGAAAACAATAATAAATGTTAAGCACACTCAAAAAAAAAGCCTTCATAAAGAAGGCTTCTTAAACTGCATCTAGCATATTAAATTGTGCCTGGACAAGATTGTAATATTCTCCTTTATGATCCATAAGCTGCTCATGATTGCCTTTTTCAATGACAAGCCCATTTTCAAGAACGAAAATATTATCTGCTTCCCGGATTGTCGACAGCCTGTGAGCTATTATAATCGCGGTCCGTCCTTTTAATAGAGTCTTCAGTGCATTTTGGATTCTCATCTCAGTTTTTGTATCAATGCTAGCCGTTGCCTCATCCATTATGAGAATTTTTGGATTCGCCAGCAGAGCCCTGGCAAAGGAAAGAAGCTGTCTTTCTCCAACAGAAAGAATATTCCCCCTCTCTTCTACCTCTGTCTGAAACCCGTTAGGAAGCTTCTCAATGAAATCAGAAGCACCAACTGCTTTAGCTGCAGCCTTCACCTCTTCATTAGTAGCCTCCGGCCTGCCAAAACGGATATTATCGTAAATTGTCCCTGAAAAAATGAATGTATCCTGTAATACGATACTGATGTGCTTCCTCAAACTGCTGAGAGAAACATTCTTCAAATCATGTCCATCAACCAGCACCTTGCCTGCAGTAGGATCATAAAAGCGGCTGATTAAGTTGGCGATCGTCGTCTTTCCTGATCCTGTATGGCCTACAAGAGCAACTGTCTGGCCTGCCTTTATCTCAAGGTTTATTCCTTTTAGTGCAATCCTCTTATTGTCATATGAGAATACAGCCTTTTCAAAAGTAATTTTGCCTCTGAGGTCATTTAATTCTACAGGGTTATCTACTTCTGATACAATCGGCTTCTCATCCAGGAATTCAAAGATTCTTTCAGAAGATGCCATCCCCATTAATAACTGATTGTATACCTGGCCCAGCCTCGAGATGGGTTCCCAAAACATGCCTAGATAAAAGGCAAATGAAACGAATACACCAATTGAGATTGTGCCGTTTTGGATCAGATGTGCACCGTACCAGATTAAAACAGCGGTCCCCAGTGCGTTTGTCAATTCTACCAACGGCCTGAACATGGCGTTTTTCTGGGATGCTGACTTCCAGCTCTGGAATGTTTCATCGTTGATTCCATCGAAGAAGGCCATGTTCTCTTTTTCCTGAGTAAAAGACTGTGTAACCCTGATTCCCTGTATGCTTTCATTTAAGTGTGAATTAAGCTTCGATTGTTTCAAACGGACATCTTGCCATGATCGCCTGATATTTTTTCTCAATTTCGTAGAAATCAAGAACATGATCGGCAAGATCACCATGATTGCCAGCGTTAATTGAGGACTTAACGAAAACAGTATAAAAAAGATTCCAATCAATAGGACCATATCCATTAGCAGATTGATGACCCCATTTGTGAACAATTCCTGTAATGAGTTAATATCATTCATGATTCTTACCAGAATCGAACCGGCTGAACGCTGATCGAAGAAACGGTGCGACAGATTCTGGACATGGGTGAATAAGTGCTTACGCAAATCGTAAATGACGTTCTGCCCTAATTGATTCATCCAGCGTATCCTAAATATATTTGCGATGTATGCAGCTGAATAAAGGCCAGCAATTATAGCCACGAGCCAGAATAACATGTTAGCATCTTTGTTTTTCACTGCACGGTCAAGTGTATATATCCCAATAAGTATAGGGATAACAAGCCTGACGGCAGTTGTAATGAGAACCATCGCAATTGACAATGGAACAAGCGATGCTTTATATGGAAGCATATAGCTGAAGAGCCTTGACATTTGCTTCCAATTAAAAGGCTTATCAATCACCTGGTCGGTTGAATATTGAAACCTTTTTAAAACATGAGAATTACTTTTTTTGCTCAAAACCTTCCCCCCTTGTTTACTCGGACGTTTCATAACTGATTCGAAGAGTTTATCCTGTATGTGTGACCCTTTGGCGGTCTTTAAATTGAATTTCATATATTTTTTGATACGTCCCGCCATCGTTTATTAATTGTTCATGGGTACCCCGTTCAGCAATGGACCCATTTTCAAGCACAAGAATTTCATCGGCATGCTTCAAGGAAGAGATCCTGTGAGCAATGATAAATGTCGTTCTTCCCTTCATCACTTCCAGCAATGCTTTTTGAATTTTAAATTCCGTTTCCATATCCACTGCGCTTGTGGCGTCATCAAGAATCAAGATGCTTGGGTTAACACAGATTGCCCTTGCTATGGCAATCCTTTGCTTTTGGCCGCCTGACAGGCCCATGCCTCTCTCACCGAGGATGGTATCATATCCTTCCGGAAGCTCCATTATGAAGCTGTGAGCCTGCGCCCGTTTTGCAGCATCAACAATTTCATCCATCGTTGCGTCTGGCTTGCCGTAAGAAATATTCGCTTTAATAGATGAGGAAAAAAGAAAGGATTCTTGCAGTACAATACCAATATTACTTCGAAGCGAACGTAAGGAATAATCGTTGATATCCCGTCCATCAATCAAAACCTGCCCCTCTACAGGCTCATAAAATCTTGTCATAAGCTGGGTAATGCTGGTTTTGCCTGAACCAGTGGATCCTATCAAACCAATGGTCTGCCCTTGACGCGCTTTAAAGGAAATATCATTTAGTGCTTCGTTTTCATCATTTCCATATCGAAGCGTTACGTTGCTAAATTGCACATCACCTGAAAGCTTTTCGGTTTCAATTGCTCCATCCTTATCATCGATCTCGGTATCAGCTTCAAGGATTTCTAATAACCTTTCTCCAGAAGCTTTAGACTGCGAAAATAGATTAACAACGAAACCAAGGTTCATGATTGGCCACATAATGTACCACACAAGGCTATAAAATGCTACAAGTTCGCCAGGCTTTAGGGAACCATTCATCACAAGGTATCCGCCATAGCCAAGCAACAGTACCACACTAATATTGCCCAAGAACTCCATTAACGGAAAATACTTAGCCCAAATATCTGAAGTGAATAGGTATTTGTCTTTATATTCACGATTGGAATCATTGAATCTTCCAATCTCATAGCTCTCTCTCGACAGAGATTTTACCGTGTTGATTCCGCTGATGTTTTCCTGCACCTTTGTATTCAGTTTGCCAAAGGATTTTCGTATTCCCCGGAATGCAGGATGAACCGCTTTATCAAACTTATAAACAACTACTGCAAGAAAGGGCAAAGTCGCAAGAGTCACAAAGGTTAATGAAATAGAATAATAGAACATGACCGAGAAGCTGATACCAATTAACAGTACAAATCGGATCAGTTCAGAAAAACCGAAGCTCAGGAAAAAACGAAACCCTTCTACGTCTGCTGTAAGCCGGGACATTAAATCACCAGTTTTGGCATTATCATAATACCTGAAGGATAGAAACTGCAATTTTTCATAAAGTGAATTTCTCAGTTTATAAACCGAATGAATACCAAAGAGATCACCAGTATACTGATAAATATAAGTGCAAACCCCTTTTACCACCATGAAACCGACAAAACCGGCAGCCAGGATCGGAATTAGCTCAAACCTGCCTCCCATGACTGCTTCATCAATCGTAAGCTGTAAAATCATTGGATAGATGACTGTAATAGCCGTTACAATCAGCATAAAAAAGATGGACCATAAAAACAAATTTTTGTATGGCCAGTAATACGACTTCAATTTTTTGAATGTCTCCATTCATGTACCCCCTTTGAATCGAAGCTTCTTTCGATTTGATAAATAGCTGAAGCGATAAACTGTGTTGCGACGTGCTTTTTGACCAGAGATTATTAGGTTTCAAATCAAAAATCAAACTGGATTTTATATAGTATGTATTTTACAAAGAGAGCTAAAAAGAAAAGCACGTATAAAATAATATATCGGGTTTCGAAATGTTTTTCCAGCTTTTTTCAAGAATTTTTTTATTTTTTTGTCAGTATGAATTATCTGATATTTAATCATGTCACTTTTTTAAATCAACAATATCCTCAAAATCAAAATTGAGCTTTTTAAATTTTGACCAAAAAAAAGAGCCGATGTTATTCGGCTCTCCTAAGTGTTTTATTCAGTCTTTTCCAATTCGTCCAGGACACGATTCACTCGCTTTTCAAGCATTTTCATGCCGCTTCCGCCAGCCTGGAAGTGTCTTAGTTTGCCATCCTTGTCAAAAACATAATATGCAGGAACATATTGATTTTCAAAGGCTTCTGTCAATTTGTGTTCGCTGTCTACAAAAATCGGCTGTGAAATGCTGTGCTCAGCTGCAACCTTCTTGATTTCTTCAAGGTTCAAGTCAGCCTCTGACCGTGGCATATGAACTGCAATCACGTTCAGCTTTTCTTTATAATTATCACGGAACTCATTAACTTGCGGCATTGCTTCCTTGCAGAGATGGCAGCTGATCGACCAGAAATGAATCAGAGTCGGCTTTTCTCCAACTAATTGCTCCCTTGTTACTTCTCCATTTAGCCATTCTGTAGCGCCAGTCAATTCCGGCAGTGGTTCACGTAATTTCATAATAGCACCCCTCTTATGATAAAAATTTTTAAAAGACTCTTCATTTTCTTTAGTAAGAAAAAGACCTAACTTTTGTTAGGTCTTTTAAATTATCGTTGTGTTTGGCGTAACTATTAAAGAGTAGCTTGTCCAGGCTTCCAGTTTGCAGGGCAAAGGCCGCCAGTTTGTAGTGCTTGAAGTACACGTAGAGTTTCATCAACATCACGACCGATGTTGTTGTGGTTAACTACAGAGTACATTAATTCGCCTTCTGGGCTGATGATGTATAATCCGCGAAGTGCTACGCCTTCTTCTTCGATTAATACGCCATATTCACGTGACACAACGTGATTTGTATCAGCAGCTAATGGATATTTAAGATCGCCAAGTCCGTTTTCTTTGCGGTCAGTTTTAATCCAAGCAAGGTGAGTGTGGATTGTATCCGTTGATACGCCGATTACTTCTGCATCAAGGTCTTCGAACTCATCGTAACGGTCAGACATAGCTGTGATTTCAGTTGGGCAAACAAATGTGAAATCCATTGGGTAGAAGAAAAGAACTGTCCACTTGTCGTTCTTCATGTTTTCTTCAAGGCTTACTTTTCCAAATTCCTTATTTGCTAATACTGCGTCCATTTCAAAGCGTGGTGCTTGCTTACCTACCATACGTTCTGGCATGTAAAATCCCTCCATTACCATAATTTTTATTTACGATGCACCTTGGCATCTGTTAAAACCTATGTTTCTAAATATATCAGAATAATTGTTTGTAGTCAATCTTAAATTATAATTAATTTAAATAAGTATTAATTATAATTCTTGATTTGCCCCACCTTAAATGTTTTGCCCAAACTGCAATAAAATTAAACTGGTCTCGCAACTATGCAGTGAATTGGAAAATATAACTTATTCCGAATATTAGTTTAACATGTTTTTTATTTGGGACAAAATGATAAGCCTTTACAAAGTAAAAAAAGCAAGAGGGGGTGCTGAATTCAACCTGCCCTCTTGCTTTTTAGTTCAATCCTCTACTTGCTTTTATATTCAATATAACTGCTCAACAACTCAATCGCTGTTCCAATTGCTTTTTCATCCGGGTTCAGTTTAGCGTGGTGAAGGCCGTACCCCGAATCGACCCCAAGCCAGAACATGAATCCTGGAATATGCTTTAACATATAACCGAAATCTTCCCCTGTCATGGCCTCTCTGCAAACGATCATATTAATATTCTCATTTGCTTCAGCAAAACTGATAAATTCGTTCGTTAATTCCTCATGATTATAAACCTGATGGTACATGGAGCCATAATCAATCGCTGTTTTACACTGATAACCAACTTCAATACCCTTCACAAGTGATTCAATTCGTTCTTTTACCTTAACCATGGATTCTACAGAAAGAGTACGGATTGTACCTTCGATTCTGGCTGTTTCGGCAATGATGTTTTGCACAGTACCACCTGTAATTTTACCAATAGTGACGACTGCACTGTCCAGCGGGTCAATATTCCTCGCCACAATCGATTGCAGCTGTGTAACAAGCGCACATGCAGCTACAATCATATCATTTGTATTATGTGGATAAGCTGCATGTCCGCCCGTACCTTTAAGATCGATGAAAAGTTCTGAAGTATTGGCAAATAGGAGGCCCTCCCTCGTTGCAATGGTCCCAACTGGATATTCAGGAGCAATATGCAGGGCGATGATCATATCCGGCTTCCACTCTGCCATGATATCGGTCTTTAGCATCGGCTCGGCACCGCCAGGACCCTCCTCAGCAGGCTGGAAAATAAAAAGCAGATCATCGTCAATAGGATGGCTGACAAAATGCGTGATCAGCCCCAGCGCAATGCTCATATGTAAATCATGTCCGCATGCATGCATTTGACCCTCGTGAAGTGATTTAAACTCAAGCCCAGTACCCTCGGTGATTGGAAGACCATCAATGTCTGCACGGTATCCGATCATTTTTTTAGGGTTTTCACCCTGGATTTTGACAAAGATCCCCGTTTCCCAAGTTTTTATTTCCAATCGCTCTCCACGAAGCTGATGCAAATAATTAAGAAGATAAGCCTGAGTTTTATACTCTTTGAAACCAAGCTCTGGAATCCTGTGCAAGTCTCTTCTGACTTTTATAAAAGTTTCATGCCCCATAATTTTCTCTCCCTTTATAAAAGAAAGCGCGGATCATGTATCCACGCTTTCTCGCTTTTATAGCTGGCGAAGCTCCTGCTTGATTTCAGTTTTTGATTTTGTTTTTTCATCAATTTCCTTGATAACGCGAGCAGGTGTTCCAGCAACCACAGTATAAGGAGGCACATCATCAATAACGATTGCACCAGCAGCTACTACTGCTCCCTTACCGACTGTAACTCCTTCAAGGACAACTGCATTTGCTCCAATAACTACATCATCTTCAACTACAACTGGTTTAGCAGAAGGTGGTTCAATAACTCCTGCAAGGACTGATCCTGCTCCTATATGGCAATTCTTGCCCACAGTTGCGCGGCCGCCAAGCACTACGTTCATATCGATCATTGTGCCTTCACCAATCACTGCACCGATATTGATGGAAGCACCCATCATGATAACAGCATTGTCACCAATTTCAACCTGATCCCTGATGATTGCTCCTGGCTCAATACGAGCTTTGATGTTTTTCATGTCCAGCAATGGAATAGCTGAGTTCCTACGATCATTTTCTACAACATAGTCCTCAATTTTTGCCTGATTTGATTCAAGAGCAGGATTGATTTCTGCCCACTCGCCAAAAATGACGCCTGTATTTCCAGTGATGAAGGTTTTTGTGTTAGCCCCAAAGTCGATCCCTTCAAGGTCGCCTTTTACATACACCTTAACTGGTGTTGCTTTTTTGCTATTTTGTATAAACGAAATAATTTCGTTTGCATCCATCATTTTCATATTTCTTACCTCCGATTATGTATTTTTTCAAAGGCTCTTTTCATCAGCATAGAGATAAAAAGCCAATTTATAATTTACACAGCTTAGCATGCAAAAAGTAAGCTGCAAATCATACGAAAAGTGCCACGAAAACTGCTTTTTCTAAAAATTACTTTAACAAACAAAAGTATTGAAAACAAGAAAAACTATTTCACTTTCTTGTTTGAATCAACAATATGTTCCTTGACGATATCGATAAATGCTTGCACCTGCTTTAAATGGAAAGCAGATTCATAGCCAAGAAGCCATGTATCGCGCCCTAATGGCTCATTATTTTCATCATGCAATGGAACTTTGAAGATGTCTTTCTCAGCTCCATTCAACGTTATGGCTGGAAGTATTGCATAACCGATCCCATTGAATGTCATTTGTTTACACGTTTCTATCTGGTCCACGATGATTGTCCTCCGAGGGGCAGTCTGAAATTGTCTTAGCCACCAATCTTGGATTTCCTGATAATAATTCGAGTCACTTTTAAATTGGATGAAAGGCCTGTCTGTCTCGAGTACCTGCTCCGGACTAGTAATTTCAGTATCAACGAGATATAAGCTGTCCTTAAAAAGATGGATTTTAACCCCTTTCCAATCAGGTGTTCCCCGAATAATTCCAATATGGACTTGATCCTCATATAATGCTTTTGAAATCTCGCTGCTCCAGCCTGTGACGAGGGATATTTTCGCTTGTGGGTACCGGTTAACATATTTTTTCAACACCTGTGGAAGCCAGTTCTGTCCGACAATGGAAGCCACCGCAATTTTTAGCGTTCCATACACTTCAGAGTTTAATGCATGGATTGATTCTCGTGCTTTTTCCTCTCTCGAGATTGTTTCATTCACAAATTGAATAACCACCTCTCCAGCCGGTGTTAAAGTGAGACCTTTTTGCGAGCGAAGGAATAATTTAGCACCCCAATCCTTTTCGATTGTCTGAAGTCTTTGCGAGAGGGCTGGCTGCGAAACAAAAAGCCTCTCTGCCGCTTTTCTCATATTCATTTCCTGTGCAAGAACAGATAGAAGGTGAAATTCTGAAATCGAAGACATATTGAAACCTCTTAATAAGTTTTACTTATATTTTATCTAAAATTGTAACATCTTTCATTATAAGTATTAGAAAGATTCAAAAAAACTGCAAATCAAACTGCAGTTTTTTCTTTCTTGGGCAGAAAAAGAATGAACAGCATACTAATAACCGCAAAAACCAAAACAACGAGATACACAGAATGCAATGCATTTGTCAGGGCATTTTGGAGAATCTCTTTTAGTTCTATTGGCAGTTTCATTCTCTCTGACTCGTTTAAAAGGACATTTGCGGTATCAATCGATAAATCCTGGCCTTCGGCACCACTCTTTTTCATGTAACCAATGATACTGCTATTGAGGATGCCGCCAAGCAGGGCGGCTCCGACAGTGTTTCCAAGATTCCTCATAAACATATTGGCGGCTGTTGCAATACCTCTCTGCTGCCATGCTACAGTGCTCTGGATGGAAACGATGAAAGCTGTGCTCGTAAGACCCATTCCAACACCTACTAAAAAGGAACCTGCAGCAGCCCACAATGGACCAGCCTCTGGTGTTAACGTTACAAACATAACACTGCCCAATATTAATGCCACTCCACCAATTAAGGAAGTCGTTCGATATCCTATATTTAAAAGGAGTCTTCCGGCGACCGCAGCTGCTATTGGCCAGCCAATCGACATGGACGTCAGCGTAAACCCAGCTACAATTGGTGAACGTTCCATAACCCCCTGTACAAAAGCAGGCAGAAAACTGGATATGCCAATCAGCATGATCCCTGTTGTAAGAGAGGTCATATTCGCAATAAAAATGGACCGCTCACGCCAAATATTAAAAGGCATCATCGGTTCCTCTGCTCTTTTTTCCTGATAAATAAACAAGAAAAACGACACAATACTGATTCCTGTCAGCCCTATTGTTTTCAAGGATGTCCATGCCCAGTTTGTTCCTGCCTCGACAAGGACAATCATCAATGTGCTGATCGCCACAGTCAGGAGAATTGCACCAGGATAATCAATTTTATGTTTCTTTTTCTCGACATTTTCATGGAGAAATAACCACAGACCGGCGATGGCCAAGATTCCAAGCGGAACATTAATCCAGAATACGTAACGCCAGCTTACATACTCTACAAGCAGGCCTCCCAGTGCTGGTCCAGTGATTGCTGAGATGCCCCAGACACTGGATAGGTAGCCCTGGATTTTCGCACGTTCTTCCTTTGTATAGATATCTCCTACAATCGTTGTAGCTATTGGTGCTACTGCTCCAGCACCAAACCCCTGGATGAATCGGAATAATATCAGCATTTCCATTGTTTCAGCCATACCGCATAAAATCGAACCAATCAAAAAGATGATAATTCCAAATGTTAAAATTGGCTTCCGGCCAAATAAATCGGATAATTTCCCATATATAAGGACTGTAACGGCATTCATCAAAAGATACGCTGAGAAAACCCAGCTGTACAAAGCGAACCCGCCAAGTTCCCCTACAATAGCTGGCATGGCAGTTGAAATGATTGTTCCTTCAATCGCCCCCATAAACATGGCAAGCATAACTGTGACCAAAACGAGCGGTCGTTTTGTCTGCCGTTTATGCGTTTTCTGCTTTGTATTTACTGCTTGTCCCATACCATCCTTCACCTCTGTCCGAATAAAAAATTCAGCCCCCGAGGACGGGAGCTGGAACATGCCCTACTTTTTATTTAGGCTTTCTTACCTGTTTAGATAATTGAAGCAAAACGGTCCGCCTAGTCAGGATTCCCTCAAAAATACCGGATTCATCTTCAATACAAAGAAAAGGATGATCGACAAGAAGATCTAAAGAGGACTTTAGAGTTGAGTGGATGCTGATTCTTGGAATTTTCTTATTCATGGCTTCTTCGACCCGTCTTTTTTCTAGCTGTTCAAATTCAATTCTCTCGAGTCCAAGTATTGAATCCATAATGATTGGTGTGCTAATCAGGCCCAGGAGGCGATAGTGGGGGTCCAGGACTGGGATTGCGGTATAACCGCTCTTGGTTAAAACAAGAAGAGCATGCTCTAAGCTGTTGCCAATTTGCACATGGGCAACGCGTTCAGAAGGAATCATTAAATCTTTAATGTTTATTTCTAAAAACTCTCCGCTGTGAAGACTAATCATGGCGAAAACTCCCTAAAATGGATTTCTTTCTACTCCATTTTATCATAATTCATTTGCAGACGCTTTCAATTAGTTTGCACTAAGGAAATGATATTTATCAAAAGAATGTCTAGATAAGTGAGTAATTGCTTTTGTTATACTTGTTGCATGATTTTTTGAAGACCATTCGTACTCTGTTTATAAGCCGGAATGTGTTTTATTTCCCTTCTTATAACCATTCACATTTTGTTTTGACTCGTGGAATGGTCTTTAAAGCTCTTCTTATAACCTTTCGTACTCTGTTTTCACTCTTGAATGGTGTTTATAACCTTCTTATAACCCTACGCACTCTTTTTTCACTATACACTTTATTGAAACTTCCCATTATTTATCAGGCTTACGAAATAGAAAAAAAAAAAGGAACCAGCAAGGTTCCTTTTTTATGGGTAATATTATTGAATTAGATCGAAAATCTCGATCGTAATCATATCAATATTGTCGAACTGGTATTTCTTTGGCTTTTCTTTTTCATTATATATTTCCAATTCGTATGTTTCAGTTTTTGGATGGTATGTAACCTGGCATTTGCGCTCACCGTTTACTTCAAAAAAGCGTTGTGCAGGTTCCCCTCCATTTGACTGCTCTTGCAGATTCTTTAAGCGTGTGATGATTCCTTGAAGCTGTGACATTGCTCCGTCTCCTTTCAAAGCGAAAACCAATTATCTATCAATAGGTTTCTCAATTGGCATATTTATATCCATGTAAAATGATTTCAGAATATTCTATACTTTATTCTTTACATGTCAATATTAACAGAATAAAATATTGTAAGGCGTTGTACAAGTAAAAGCTACGCGAAAGGAGTGTTTTTTTGAAAAAACCTGCTAGGTTATCCGAAAATATCTATCTAATTGATGATTTTGATTTAAGCATGACTGAACGCACCGGTACCTATGTGCTTTTAGAAGAGAAAATAACGCTAATAGAAACTTCTGCCAGTCCTTCGATACCATATATTTTAGAGGGGCTGGAAGCACTTGGAGTTACTCCTGCGGACATTGCTTACATAATTGTTACTCATATCCATCTCGATCATGCTGGAGGAGCTGGACTGCTGCTAGAGCATTGCCCCCATGCAAAAGTGATTGTCCATCCAAAAGGAGCAAGACATTTAGCAGACCCATCGAGGTTGATTGCGGGAGCTAAAGCTGTGTACGGAGAAAAATTTACCGAGCTATTCGATCCAATTCTCGAAATACCTGAAGACCGGATCATCATTAAGGGTGATGGTGATACATTGGCTATAGGAGAAAAATTGACACTGCAGTTCTTTGATACTCCTGGGCATGCAAATCACCATTTCAGCATTCATCACCAGGCAACTAATGGAATATTCAGTGGCGACACTGCGGGCATCTATTATCCGCAAATTCACCGAGAAGGCATAGAGTTCTATCTTCCATCCACTTCTCCAAATCAGTTCGACCCAGAAAAAATGCTTCAGTCGATAACAAAGTACAAGGAACTGGGAATCGAACGAATTTATTTTGGTCATTATGGAATGTCAGAAAATCCTGCTGAAGCCTTCCAGCAAGTAGAGTACTGGCTGGGAATTTTCTTAGCGGAAGCAAAACAAGTTGTTTCTACTTGCGCGGGCACGGCACATCAGGTCGAGGCAGTTACTAATAGGCTCTTTGATAAAATAAAAGATTATTTGACTAACCAGGGCTTGGCAGATAATCATCCTATATTTGAACTGCTGTATTTGGATATTAACGTGAGTTCGATGGGATTGGTCCATTATTTAGAAAAAGATTCAGGAGGAAGCCGTTAATATGAAGGACATCATCGTCTACACACAGAACGAATGCCCACCATGCAAAATTATTAAAATGTTCCTGAACGAATATGGTTTTTCTTATTCAGAAAAAAACATTCATGAGGATGAAAAAAGCAGGCAGGAGCTGACGGAAATTTACGGTTCCTACTCTACACCTACAATCATTGTTGGCAGCGAAGTCATTATCGGCTTTGACCTTGAAAAGATAAAGCAGGTATTGAATATTAACGAATAAGTCTCTCTTCCTACAATAAAAGAGGTGCCTCCTGGCACCTCTTTATTGTAGACAAACTCGATGATGATTCAGTTTGTCCTACAGTTTTTTCAATTTAGAGTCTGCTAGATCCATCCAGTCTGCTGCTTTCCGAGCCAATTTATAATAAGCCAAATAACAGCGTTTTGCTTTCATTTCCAAACATAACCCCTAATTCCATGAAGGTTTTAAACGACGAAAAATTCGGACCGAAGACAAGAGTATTAGCAGTTTGTTTTTTATCTAAGTTTACTTTTGATACTTCCTTCTTTTTCGCTTTTTCCGGATAGGCCTTATTAATGACCTCCTCAGGAATCTTCTCATACATATAATCTGCTACCTTCCAGCCACTCTTTTCCTTTACTATTTTCAAGCCTTCATAATGGCTGTCATAGCTTACTGGACCTTCGCCATTCCCAGGGAAATATTCAAGAACATAAATTTCATCTTTCATATCAACCACTTTTGTTTTTTCAGAGAAGGCGTAAAACGGAATGTAGTAAGGGGCAAAATCTGTTCCATAAGTCTGGTATTGATTTTCCTGCCCAACCACATTTTCTTTTATAAACAATGACTTATAGTCTTCTGTAAAATACGGTTCAAGGATACCCTCAATTTCGTCCATTGTCCTTCCCTGCTCACTCAAGGAAACCTGTGCTTCGAACGCCTCCCCGAGGAATTCAAATACTTGCTCTCTGTCCATTGAATCAGCTTGGGCATACGTGCTTAAAGGAACTACCGATATTAGAATTGAAAAAAATAACAATAATAGCCATGATCGCTTGTCCATTTTCCCTTCCCCTTTCTTCAGGACTGTAAATATCATTTTACCAACATTTTCCCTAGAGGATTACGTAATTCATTCGCAAAATAACAGCATCTTATGACATAAAATATGCTTCTTAGTTTCAATTTACCCTTAAAAAAATCGAACTAACGCAAAAGTCAAAAAAATTGTAATAAAAGCGGTTTTTTCGTCAATGCTTCAGTAAAGCAATTCCAACTTTATAAAAAAAAACCCCCATAAGGAGGTTAATATCTTGCCGTTGTTACCGCGAAGTAAACAACGAACAGCAATGCGATGGAAAGGACTATGATATATGTCAGGAATACCGGATTGCGAATATAGGCGTGTTCCTGGACGGCTCCTGGAATCTGTGAGTCCAGATTGGCTTCTGACCTTTTCTGTGCCTTGCCAAATGACCAGGTATAGAAAAGACCTGCAACAAGAACTCCTGCCCCCGCCAATAGCAACATTGTTGTAAAAAAGCTCATGTTAATCCCCCTTTGAGAAGGCTGTATATATATAAATTGTGCTATTTCCGCATTGCTATTCGTCTCTTATCTTGTCAAAATAACCCTTCTTTTTGAGACAAGTATGCTGAGCTTAAATCGACGAACAAAAATTCCGTTTCGTTTAATGGCAATGAAAACGTCCGAATTACCTCACCCGTTTCAATATCGCTGTAACGATCAGATAAAATCCCCTTTTTCCCGGTCCTCATCCGGATAATGTTTTCAAGGAAATAGGGCCGCCAGCTCCAATTTTTATCCAGATATTCTGGCTGAAGCAACCATTTCTCCCCTGCTTTATATAAATTTGGAGACTTTTGAAAACCATCTTCATCACAAATATACATTCTAAAAGCCTTCCCATCCAGGCTTTTACCAAGTGACATCAATAATTCACTGCTATTGTGGATTTTTTTATTACGGCTAATTAAATCCTGAAATTTTGAATTCAATGCGCTTCTCAAGTCAAAGAAAGATTGCAGCCTTTTCTTTTCGGATAAAATAAAGCCATGAATTTCTTTTTTCAATTTTTCCTTCAAAATAGTCCGGCTGACTAACGCTTCATACGGTTTTTGAAGATAAAATCCCTGATAAAACCTGCCGCCGTTTTTCCAGGCAAATTGCAATTGATACGTCGTTTCAATATTTTCAAACAACAAAGTAGCACCAATTTTCCGGGCAAGAATCGATAAGGAATGAAGGACATCAAGGTAGGCTGAGCCTGCTGAATTCGAACGCAATGAGGACATATCGATTTTTAGGATTTCGGGTTCAAGATCTGCGATCCGGTCCAGATGGTTGCTTTCGTTCCCAACCTTATCGATGGCGATTTTGATCCCATAAGATTTGTAATAACTTAATAAATGCTCAATATGGCTATTTTCCTTTCCATATTTCCGATCAGATATTTCAAGGACGATTTGGTCTGGGTGGATGCCTTTTTCTTTGAAACTAAGAATAAGCTGTAAAAATTGTTCTCCGCCATCAAGCATCAACAACTCGGCATCGCGGTTTACAAACCACATGACATCATCTTTTTCCGATAGAGAAGCGATTTCAAGGGCCTTTGTCAAAACCGTATTATCGACTTCAATCCGATACTCTTCAGGAATATTTTCATCAAGAAAAAAAGGGCCCAAACTAATTGTTTCTTTCTCGCTTTTATATCTCCCTAAAATCTCATAACCAACAATCCGATGCTCTTCCGCATTAAAAATAGGCTGAAAATAAGGAATGACATTATCAAGGTCAGTCAAAATATCAAGCGCGTCCATAAAATCAACTCCTCCCCCATCAGAAAAGCACTCCAGTTATCTTGTAAGACCGATTTGTAAATAAAAATTAAGCCGAAAATTTCACTAGTTTATGTAAAGCAAAAATTCATTTTTTTATCAAGATATCGGTTAATCTGTTCCATTAATGTGATATGAATGATTTTACCATATTATGAGTAATCCCTCAGTAACACTGTTTCCATTTTCCTCATGTAATAAAAGCAGTCGATAAACCAAAACTAACATTAGAGCTTATGGAAGGATGATGACATGAAAGCATGGCATTTCATTGGCATTCTTCTTCCATTGCTTGGATGCAGCCACGGCTCGCCCGCCGAAAATGATGTGCAGACGCTAAATACTGAAGCTCCAAATGTTATTACGGACAGTCCTAAGCCAATTCAAAAACGGGAGACCCAAAAAACATTAAAAGATATAAACGTAAAGCAAGAAACAAAACATCATCCACGATTTAAAGATAAAACGTTGATGAACGTTCCCTTAATTAGGCAAAACCCTGAATTAAAGTACGGTTGTGAAGTAACCAGCCTTGCGATGATGCTTAAATATGCCGGCTCAGACACAAGTAAGATGAAATTATTCAGGGAAATAAAGAAGGATCCTGACCCGTTAAAAAGATCCTCAAGAGGAGATATCTTAAGCTGGGGCAATCCTGCTGAAGGTTTTGTAGGAGACATGACTGGAAGGCATGCAGGCTATGCTGTTTTTGACAAACCAATGGTGGATTTGATCAATCGTTATCTTCCAGGCCGGGCAGTAAATTTGACCGGCAAAAATTTTGACGAGGTTCTTACACATGTTTCTGAGGGCTATCCTGTAGTAATCTGGACTACAGGTGATTATAGGATGCCAGATCGATGGGAATCATGGACACATGGCAATGAGGTCATAAAAACCCCGCTCGACTTGCACGCAGTCGTCCTGGTAGGGTATGAGGGCAATACTGTCTATTTAAACGACCCTTTATCTGGCAGGAAACAAGTCCCTGTAAATAAACAAGGTTTTATTGGCACCTGGAAAGCCATGCAATCCAGAGCCGTTAGCTATAAATGATTTTCATGATAAGGCTGGATAATCTTCCGGCCTTGTCTTTTTACTTAATCCTAATAAAAAACGCTAATGAGAAATTTTCTTTCAGTATTATCAATGTTAATCATTCTTCCTGCCTTTTTTCACAAGCGATTCATGCAGCTTCGAAATCGAACGCACGATTGTCCTTTTTTTATTGAACCCTTTTGCCGATACTGAAAGTCCATTAAATTCTGCCACTGCATTTCCCCATGTACCTAAATTGGAAAAACCGTAAATAAATACTTTAATATACCCATTTTTAGCTGGTATAAAAATTATCTCCATTCGCAAATCATAATCCTTCATAACACCATCACCTCTGATAAATTAAAGCTTCCCTTGATTTTTCCTTGGAAACTGACTTGTTATATTTCCTTTCTCTTCCCTTCTCAGAGAAAATAAAAACCCTAGTATACCAGTCTTCATGGTGATATTCCCTAAAATGGTACTTCTAATTTCCAGTTTTGTTTGCTAGTATAATAGAGAAAATTTGGAGATAGGTTGGTAATAATGCATGGCTGAAAAAGTGACTCGGAGGACGTTTATAAAGAGGGCATTTCGTAGTTTCCTCGCTGTAGCCGCTTCCGGCACAGGGGGCTACTTCTATGCGCGTGAAGTGGAACCACGCATGCTTGATATAACAAGACACAAGATTAATAATGTTCATTTGCCCGCTGGGTTTGATGGAGTCAAAATCATTCAATTCAGCGACACACATATTGGTTTCCAGTATACGGTGGAACAACTTGAGAAATTAATCACCAGAATAAATAACATTAAACCTGACATCATTTTTTTTACTGGAGATTTACTTGATGATCCCCGCCATTTCACAGAAATCAATACGATCATCACCATGCTAAGCAAGCTGAATGCGCCGCTCGGGAAGTTTGCTGTTTATGGAAACCATGATCATGGAGGTTACGGGTCGGATTTATATAAACAAATCATGGAGCAATCTGGATTCAACCTTTTGTTAAATACATCTGCCACTGTTAAGCTTCTCGATGGAAGCACGCTTAAGATTGCCGGGATTGACGATGCCATGCTTGGCAAACCTGATCTCGCCGCCGCAATGGGAGAAATACCTCAAAATTCTTTCACCATCCTCTTATCTCATGCGCCAGATAAAGCAGATGAAGCCGTAAGGTATCCCATTCAATTGCAGCTTAGCGGCCACAGCCATGGGGGGCAAATCCAAATCCCGTTTTACGGTCCATTGGTAACGCCGCCTTTCGCGGAAAAATACATTGAAGGCTTTTATACTATTGGAGATAAAAATCCATTGACGCTGTATGTAAATCGCGGGCTCGGAACGACTAGACTTCCTTTCCGATTCTTGTCCCAGCCCGAACTGGCACTATTCACCCTATACCATAAGAAAAGCGCAAGC